>JBAUNU010000371.1:0-3619 GCA_049579405.1 Methylocella sp. | reverse complement strand
CGGAGTCGCCGCCTTTCTACGCGAGAGCGGCCGCGGCTATGCCGTGCGCGACATCAAGGTGCCGATCGTGCCGGGCGCGATCCTTTTTGATCTCTTGAATGGCGGCGACAAAAGCTTTGGCCGCGAGCCGGTCTATTGGCATTTGGGCTACAGAGCCGCGCGCGAGGCGGCGGTCAATTTTGCGCTCGGCAGCGCCGGCGCGGGTTTCGGCGCGACCACCGCCGATCTCAAGGGCGGCCTCGGCTCGGCAAGCGAAGCGACCTCGAGCGGCTTTCGCGTCGGCACTCTTGTCGCGGTCAACTCGCTTGGCCGCGCGACGATCGGCGAAGGGCCGCATTTCTGGGCCGCCCCCTATGAAAAAAATGGCGAGTTGGGCGGCCTCGGCTGGCCCGCGCCCTGGCCAGCGGACGCGCTCGACTTTCGCATCAAGGGCGACGCGGCGGAAAACACCACCATTGCCATCGTCGCCACCGACGCGGCGCTGACGAAGCCTGAAGCCAAACGCCTCGCCATCATGGCGCATGACGGCATGGCGCGGGCGCTACGGCCCTCGCATGCTTGCTTGGACGGCGACACGATTTTCTCCGCCGCGACCGGAGTGGCGCGGCAGGTCCCAAATCTTCGCGACAGAATCGAGATTGGCATGGCCGCCGCCGATTGCCTCGCCCGCGCGATTGCACGCGCCGTCTACGAGGCCGAGCCCCTGCCTTTCCCCGGTGCCTTGCCGAGTTGGAAGGGCAAGTTCGAAGGACGATAATGGCATCGCCGAGGCCGTGGACTTAACCCGCTCTTCCGTGTTACGGCGCGAGACAATCACACCGCCCATGCCACGCCGCCCGCACCTTTGGCATAGAGTCCATAAATGATCCCGCGCTATTCCCGTCCCGAAATGGCCGCCATATGGGAAGCGCAAACACGGTTTCGCATCTGGTTCGAGATCGAGGCTCATGCCTGCGATGCGCTGGCCGAAATCGGCGTCATTCCGAAGCAGGCCGCCAAGGCGATCTGGGAAAAGGCTGGCCATGAACCGTTCGACGCGGCGCGGATCGACGCGATCGAAAATGTCACGCAACATGATGTCGTCGCCTTCTTGACTCACCTCGCCGAATTCATCGGGCCAGAGGCGCGTTTTTTGCATCAAGGCATGACCTCTTCCGACGTGCTCGACACTTGTTTGGCCGTCCAACTTACCCGCGCGTCCGACCTTCTTCTGGCCGACATCGACGCCTTGCTTGCCGCCTTAAAGCGCCGCGCGTTCGAGCACAAGCTCACGCCCATGATCGGCCGCTCGCATGGCATCCACGCCGAGCCAATGACTTTTGGGCTAAAACTCGCGCAAGCCTACGCCGAATTCTTACGCACCCGGGAGCGTTTGGTGAATGCAAGGAAAGAAATCGCGACCTGCGCAATTTCCGGCGCCGTCGGCACTTATGCGCATATCGATCCGCGGGTCGAAGCCCATGTCGCGGCAAAACTCGGGCTTGCGGTCGAGACCGCCTCGACGCAGATCATTCCACGCGATCGTCACGCAATGTATTTTGCGACGCTTGCGGTCATTGCGTCCTCGTTGGAGCGGCTTGCAACCGAGATCAGGCATCTGCAGCGAACAGAAGTGCTGGAAGCGGAGGAGTTTTTTTCTGAAGGCCAGAAGGGTTCGTCCGCCATGCCGCACAAGCGCAATCCGGTGCTGAGCGAAAACATCACCGGGCTCGCCCGGCTCGTGCGTGGCATGGCGATGCCGGCTATGGAGAATGTCGCGCTTTGGCACGAGCGCGATATTTCGCATTCGTCCGTCGAACGGATGATCGCGCCGGACGCGACGATCACGCTTGATTTCGCGCTTGCGCGGCTCACCGAAGTGATCGACAAGCTCATTGTCTATCCCGCCAATATGAAAAAAAATATGGACCGGCTGGGCGGCCTCGTTCATTCGCAGCGGGTTCTGCTCGCTCTGACCCAAAAAGGCGTGAGCCGCGAGGAGGCATATGTTTTGGTTCAGCGCAACGCCATGCCGGTCTGGCGCGGGGAGGGCGAGTTCCTGACGCTTTTGAAAAGCGACAAGGACGTGTGCAAGGTGCTAAGCGATGCCGAACTCGAAGAGCTCTTTGACCTTGGCTATCATTTGAAGAATATCGATTTCATCTTTAAGCGAGTCTTCGGCGAAAGTTGAAGATCGTGTGGGGGTACCGCGATCGCGGCGGCGGTTTCCGCCTAAACGACGCAGGCGAGCCTTTTTTCGATGCGCGCATCCGACGCCAGCATTCTCGTCATTCCGGGGCTCGGCGGTTCGGGGCCGGATCATTGGCAGAGCCGCTGGAATGCCAAACTGCCGACGGCGCGCCGTGTCGTTCAAGCCGACTGGGAGAAGCCGGGGCTTGCCGCCTGGCGGGACCGCATCGTCGAGGAAGTCGCGCGGGCGGAACGTCCAGTGGTTCTCGTGGCCCATAGTCTCGGCGTGCTTGCGGCCGTGCACGCGGCGCCGTTTCTGGCAAAAGGAGTAAGCAGCGGCAAGGTCAAGGGCGCCTTTCTGGTCGCCCCGCCCTCTGCCAAGGTTCTTGCCGGGCTCGACGCGCTCGACCCCGCGTTCTTGACCGTCCCCGGAAAACCGCTTCCTTTCCCTTCCCTAGTGGTCGCGAGCCGCGACGATCATTTTTCCTCTTTTGCCGACAGCGAGGATTTGGCGCGCGCGCTTGGCGCAGAGCTAATCGACGCGGGATTTTCAGGCCACATCAACAGCGAAAGCGGCCACGGCCCCTGGCCGGAAGGCGTCATGCGCTTCGCCGGATTTTTGAAGACGCTCTGAGGGCGCTTTGCTATAATTCCGCCTTGGATTCCGCTAGAGGTTGACGTTGCGGCGGTTCCATAATGGGCCTTATGCGCTCGCGTGATAGCACAAATTCTCATTCTAGTCGATAACGTCATAGAAGGCACGTCGCAGGACGGGCTAAGGCTACCCATTTCCAATCCTTAAGGTCCTTAGTAATGGTGAAGGGAAGCCATCATGTGCGATGCCGATCCTTCCCAAATCGCCGACTAAACGCCTCCTTTTTGGATACTCATGGGACTATTTAGCTCTCTTTGTAACGACAAAAGCTGACCCGATAATCCCAGACGGATTGCCCCTAATTATCGCATCGTTGTTCGCTTCTCCGCGAACAATCATTCCGGATGGCCCACCACCAGCCATATTTACCGCCCAATGTGGTTTTGATCCCGATCCGTAAAAGTCAGGTGACATGAGCATCTCCTGGACATCCCATAGGTGAACCAGAGAACTCGTCACTATGATGTAAGCATTTCGTGCATTCTCTTTACGCTTATTTGGTGGAAAACGCCGCCCAGGGTCATCCACCGCAAAAATGACCCGCTGTTGACTTCGACTGCTCTTTTCAGCCTGCGTTATGCCGCGTTGCTCGCCTACGGTTGGATCTTCCAATATCCTTGGCCCCACTTGAACCGCGTCACGGCAGCTTTCTCCTGTCTCTTTTTGCTTTTCATCTGAAGTTCGAAAAAACACAGGAACCTGGTAATCAAAGTCACGATACTGCGGCAAAGGGCTGTGAAGACAAATAATGGCGCTTAGTGATTCTCGATCATCGAATTCAGAGTATTGCTTTCC
>JBAUNU010000370.1:0-4172 GCA_049579405.1 Methylocella sp. | reverse complement strand
CGGGTCGCGCGCGATATCGAGCATCGGCGCGAAGGTCACGGCGATTCCGTCGGCGGCCGCCTCGATCGCCGCCTCGCGGGCGCTGCGTTCCCACAAAGGTGGATCGAACGAAGCTGCCTCGGCGAGCGGGATCGGGAAGATGGTTCTGTGCCCATGCAAAACATCGAAGCCGATCAGAAGCGGAATGCCGAGCCTTGTCTTTTCCACCGCAATTTTCTGAACGGCATGCACCTCCCGGGATCCCCAAATATTGAGGAGGCTGCCAATCCGCCCCGCCCGAATGCCCCCAATCACGCCGCTGGCCAGGACCGGCCCGGTGACGGCGTATCCCGCCGCCGCCATGGTCAGCTGGCCGATCTTTTCCTCAAGGGTCATCGCCGCGAGGAGCGTACCGATGCTATTCACCGGCGCCGCCCGGTCCTGCGATCGCCGTGGGCAGCGGCCCCGGGGTTATCTTCGCCAAAATGCACTTGCTCTCATTCCCGCCGGACCATGTTTTAAAGCATGATCATTACTATCGCGCGATCCGGTCGCGAATTAGGTTTCCGCTCTCCCGGTTCAGGTTTCTGAAGCATCATGCTATGGTGATCCGGCGGAAAATGGAACCAGGTGCATATGGACGAGCAGACCAAAAAACCCTCCCCGCCTCAGGGTGACGCGGCGGCGTCAGGCCAGAGGCTCGCGCCGCAATTGCGGATGATGGTAAAAACCTTTTGGTATTCGCCCGGCCGCAACAACCTTTTTTTGCTCGGAATCGCGATCTGTGCCGTTGTCGCGCTGACCGCCTTCGGCCAGATCAAACTCAATGCTTGGAACAAGCCGTTCTACGATGCGCTCTCGCTCAAGGATTTTTGGGGGTTTTTGTACCAGCTCGTGGTCTTTGGGGTGATTGCCGGCGCGTTGTTGGCCTTGAATGTCGCCCAGGCCTGGCTTCGAGAAATGAGCAAGCTGAAATTGCGCGAAGGATTGACGCGCGATCTCTTCGATCAATGGCTCGTGCCGCGGCGCGCGTTTCGCCTCTCCGGCGCCGGCGATATCGGCGTGAACCCAGATCAGCGCATCCACGAGGATGCCCGTCATCTCGTGGATCTCTCGACCGACCTCGGCATTGGCTTGCTCCAATCGACGCTTCTTCTCGCGAGCTTTATTACCGTCCTCTGGGCGGTTTCAGAAAGCGTAACCTTTTCCGTCGCCGGATTGAGCTTCGCTCTGCCGGGCTACATGGTCTGGTTCGCGCTGATCTATGCCGGAATCGCGTCCTTTGGAAGCTGGCGAGTTGGGCGTCCGCTGATCGCGCTCAACGCCGAACGCTACGCGCGCGAGGCGGATCTACGGTTCGGTCTCGTGCGGGTCAACGAGCGCACCGAGGCGATTGCTCTTTACGGCGGCGAAACGGATGAAAAGGATTATCTGAACCGCGAGTTCGATCAGGTCCTTGCGATGATGCGGCGGCTGGTCAGCGGGATCACCCGCCTTACCTGGGTCACCGCCGGTTATGGATGGTTCGCAATCGTCGCCCCGTTCATCGTGGCGGCGCCCGGATATTTCGCCGGCGATATGTCGCTCGGCGGACTGATGATGGCGGCCGGAGCCTTCAACCAGGTGCAGTCGGCGCTGCGCTGGTTCGTTGATAATTTTAGCACGATCGCCGATTGGCGGGCCACGCTTTTGCGGGTCGCGAGCTTCCGCCTTGCGCTTCTCGAGATCGACAGGCTCGGCCACGAGGCTGGCCGGCTGGAGGTTGTTCCGACCGGCGATGACCGGCTCGTGTTGGACCACGTCGGTCTCGCCACGCCCGGAGGCTGCACGCGGCTCAGCGAGAGACATGTCATGATCAATCCGGCCGAGCGGGTGTTGATCATCGGCAAGCAGCGCGGCTCCAAGACCAGTCTCTTTAGCGCACTCGCGGGCCTTTGGCCCTGGGGACGCGGGCGCATCTTGCTGCCGCCGGCGCAAACCACGATGTTTATCTCGCAACAAGACTATATGCCGCCTGGCACGCTGCGCGGCGCGCTGGCTTATCCGGCCCAACCCGCCCAATTCACAAGCGGGGAATACATGGCCGCGCTGGAGCGGATGAAGCTCGCCCATCTGTCGCCGGACCTCGATCGCGAGGCGCGCTGGGAACGGGAATTGACCCCCGAGGATCAGCACAAGCTCGCCTTCGCCCGGCTCTTGCTGCACAAGCCGCGCTGGATAATGCTCGACGAAGCAATCGATCACCTCGACGAGGGCGCGCGCGGCTTGGTCCTTGATATCTTTGGCCAGGAACTGGCGGACGCGGCGATCGTCAATGTCGGCGAGGCGAACACCCAGCGAGGCTTTTTCACGCGGATCCTCCATCTGATCGAGGATCCGGAAGGCCAGCGCCTAACACCCCGCCCCGGGACCACGATTCCGGTACAGCCCGCGAAACAAAAGGCCCCCGCCGTTTGACCGCGGGAATTAGGAAATGCCAGCCGATGCAGGGCGTCCGGAGACGTTCACCAACCATCACGCCCCGCGCGGGCTTGCCGGACGCGGCGCTCATCGATCTTGTCCAGCGCCAGACTTTCCGGTTTTTTTGGGAGGGCGCGCATCCCCTCTGCGGCCTCGCGCGCGACCGCACCGGGCTTGCCACGGATCCCGGCGACGATCTCGTCTGCACCGGGGGGTCCGGCTTTGCGGTCATGGCAATCATCGTCGCGGCCGAGCGCGGCTGGATCACGCGGGGCGATGCAGCGAACCGTCTCGCCCTCATGCTCGGCTTTCTGGAAAGGGCGCCATGCTACCATGGTCTGTTCCCGCATTATATGAATGGCCGCACCGGGGCGGCGATAAGGTTTGGCCGCAAGGACGATGGATCCGACATCGTCGAGACGTCGTTGCTGTTTCAGGGGCTCTTGTGCGCCCGCCAGTATTTCAATGCGGACAACCCCGCCGAGAAAAGCCTTCGCGACCGGATTACCTGGTTGTGGCTCGATGCCGAATGGAACTGGCACGCGCGCGACGGCCGCCATGTCTTGACCTGGCATTGGAGTCCCAACAATGGCTTCAGCCTCAACAGAGACATCCGCGGCTGGAACGAATGCCTTATCACTTACGTGCTCGCCGCCGCCTCGCCCCGTTACGCGATCGGCGCCGCCGTCTACCATGACGGTTTCGCGCAAAGCCGCACATTCATCAACCGCCGCCGCCATTACGATATCTATCTACCGCTTGGCCCGGACTTCGGGGGGCCTTTGTTCTTTTCTCATTATTCCTTCTGCGGGCTCGATCCGCGCGGGCTAAAGGACACCTATGCAAGCTATTTCGAACAAAACGTCCAGCATGCCTTGATCAACTACGAGCACTGCGTGCGCAATCCCAACCGCCATAAAGGCTTCGGACCTTCATGCTGGGGCTTGACCGCGAGCGACGATCCGGGGGGCTATAAAGCGCACGCCCCGGACAACGACAACGGCGTCATCGCCCCGGCCGCGGCGCTGTCGAGCTTTCCCTATGCGCCGGAACATGCGATGCGCGCGCTTCGCCATTTTTACGATGTTCTGGGGGATAGAATTTGGGGCCGTTTTGGGTTCACCGACGCCTTCAGCGAGACCCATGACTGGTATGCAAGCACGTATCTGGCAATCGATCAGGGGCCGATCGTGATCATGATCGAGAATTACCGGACCGGACTTTTGTGGAAGCTGTTCATGTCCGATCCCGATGTCAGGACCGGACTGGCGCGGCTTGGCTTTTCAAGCCCGGATGGAAGTTAGGAGGCAAGCCGGTGGCAACGGCCGGGGCGGCTACCGGGGGCGTTCGGGGCGACGAAAAAACTCTTTTGCCCGATTGGATGGCGCGCCAAAACGCTGTTTCGGCGGCCTTGATGCTGCGCGCCATTTCGGCGGCACATCTCGTCAAGGAGCGGCGCGGGTTTGGCCAGACGATCCGGCCGGCGCCGGGATCCGTGTTGGCGTCGCCCGTGCTTGGTTCCTGGGATCCGGACCCCGACTATTTTTTTCATTGGCTGCGCGATTCGGCGCTCGTCGTCGATGCCTTGCGGCATGTGATCGCCGAGGGAGCCTTCGCCGCGGAGGGGCTTTCCCGTTTCAAGGAGTTCGTCGCGTTCAGCCTGTCTCTTAATCGTCTTGACGGGGGCGGCTTTTTGCGCCTTGCCGGCGATTTCAGGAAAAACATCGATCCTT
>JBAUNU010000369.1:0-2793 GCA_049579405.1 Methylocella sp. | reverse complement strand
CAATGGTGCCGGCGCTGGCATAACCGAGTTCACGCATCGCGGTTGCGCAAATTTCGCCGATTTCTAGGCGCTGCGGCGCGTTGAGGGCGGGGGAGGGGCTCTCTTCCCAGACTTTCTGATTCCGGCGCTGCAACGAGCAATCGCGTTCGCCGAGATGAACAGCCTTGCCGTGGCCATCGCCAAGGACCTGGATTTCGATATGGCGAGGCTTTTCGAGGAGCTTTTCGAGATAGACCGAGTCGTCGGCGAAGGCCGCCTTGGCCTCGATCCTCGCCGTTGCGAGCGCGACTGGAAGATCGTTCGCGGTGCGGGCGACTTTCATGCCACGGCCGCCGCCGCCCGCCGCCGCCTTTACGAGGATCGGAAAACCAAGCGCCCGGGCGATGGCCGCCGCCTCCTTATCGCCGGTGATCGCGCCGGGCGAGCCGGGCACGCACGGAATGCCGAGCCGGATCGCCGTCGTTTTGGCCTCGATCTTATCGCCCATCAGCCTGATATGCTCCGGCTTGGGGCCGATGAAAACGATGTGATGGTCGGCGAGAATCTCCGCGAACCTCGCATTCTCGGCGAGAAATCCATAGCCCGGATGCAGGGCTTCGGCGCCGGTGATTTCGCAAGCCCCGAGAAGCGCGGGGATATTGAGATAAGAATCGCGCGCGGGCGGCGGCCCGATGCAAACCGATTCGTCGGCGAGTTTCACATGCATCGCATGGGCGTCGGCCGTCGAATGAACCGCCACGGTGGCGATGCCGAGCTCCTTGGCCGCGCGCAAAATCCGTAACGCGATTTCGCCGCGATTGGCGATAAGTATCTTTTCGAACATGCAACGCGGCCTTATTCGATCACGAGCAGCGGTTGGCCATATTCGACCGGCTGACCGTCCTTGACCAGAATGCCAGTCACCCTGCCCGCGCGGGGAGCCAGGATCTCGTTGAAGGTTTTCATCGCCTCGACAAGAAGAACTTTGTCCCCCGCTTTCACCTGCGCGCCGACCTCGACAAACGGTGCGGCCTCCGCGGAGGAGCGCAAATAAGCGGTTCCGACCATCGGCGACTTTATCGTGCCCGGACCATCGGCCGGAGCCGGTGGCGTTCCCGTCGCAGCGGCCTGCGGCGGGGCCACGGCCGGCTGGATAACACTGGCGGAAAGCTGCCGCGCGACGCGGATTTTGCAATCGCCCTTCGCGACTTCAATCTCGGAAAGCCCGAGACGGGTTACGAGCTGCGCCAGAATCTCGACCAGTTCGGTGTCGATTGCGGCCGCGGCCGTTCCGTCCGTTTTTGGCTCCGGATATTTCATCTTTGTTCTACTCTCGATTGCGCCGTTGCCAGGGCTTTGCATGACTAACGGATTTCATGATTTGTCTTCGATAAGGCCGAGTACTTGCCACCTCGGTCCGGGCGAGAAATGCTTCCAGCGCGAGATCGTAAGACAAGGCACCGAACCCCAGAATCACGCCCCGCGCGACGGGAGAAATTAGCGACTGGCGGCGAAAATCTTCCCTGGCGTGACTGTTCGAAAGATGCACCTCGATCACTTCGGTCTTTGCCGCCTTGATCGCATCGTAAAGCGCGATCGATGTATGCGAATAGGCCCCGGCATTCAAGATCACCGGCTCGCCGGCGCGGCCAGCTTCCTGCACCCAGGTCACGAGGTCGCCCTCATGGTTCGATTGGCGAAAGTGCAAAATGATCCCGCGGGGTTTGCAGAGCGCGGAAAGACGGGCCTCGATGTCCGCAAGAGTCGCATGGCCATAGGTCTCCGGTTCCCGCGTGCCGAGGAGATTGAGGTTCGGCCCATTCAGGACATGAACGGCTTTCATGGTAGCCCCGTCGAAGAAAATGCCCTTGCGCTTCCATAGCCGGGATCAAAACGCAAGGGAAGCCCGCGCCATCCACCCCGCGCCGCCATCCAACGCCTTGACGCAAGCCGCCCTGAAGACTAATTTAGCTAGCGAAAACCTAGGGGATCCCCGGCAGGGGGCTGAGAGGCTGGCGGCGCTTTTAAAAGCAGCCCGGCGACCCTTCGAACCTGATCCAGCTCGTACTGGCGTAGGGATGGTCACGTGATGTTCCCCTCCAAAAGCAGTCCGTTCGTGCCGCTTTTGCTTGGCCGCGGCTAGATGCAAAAGTGTAAAACCATGCGCATTCGAATCATTGGCGCCGGTATCGCGGGCTTGACCGCCACATTCGAGTTCGCGCGCGCAGGTTGTGATGTCGAACTCATCGAATGCCGCGAGGGTCCGGGTCTCGGCTGTTCCTATCTCGCGGGCGGCATGCTGGCGCCCTGGTGCGAGGCCGAGAGCACGGAAAAACTCGTCCTTGATCTCGGCTTCGAAGCGCTAAAATTCTGGACTGAAAGCGTGCCCGTCGCGACGCGCCAAGGCACGCTCGTCGTCGCCCCCGCGCGGGACCGGCCAGAGCTCATTCGCTTTGGCCGCCGCACTAGCGGATATGAACACATCGATGCGGGGCGGATCGCGGCGCTCGAACCAGATCTTGCGGGGCGCTTCGAAGAAGCCCTGTTCTTTCCGTCCGAAGCGCATCTCGATCCCCGCGCGGCGATGGCTGCTCTCGCCGCGCGCCTCGCGGGCTTCGGCAATGTGGCCCTGCGCTATGGCGCCGCCGCTAAGCAAGCGCGCGATGATTGGACGATCGATTGCCGCGGCCTCGCGGCACAAGACGCTCTGCCCGATTTGCGCGGCGTCAAGGGCGAAATGCTGGTGCTCCGTACCCGCGAGATCGCGCTTAGGCGGCCAGTGCGGCTCCTGCATCCGCGTCATCCGGTCTATAT
>JBAUNU010000368.1:0-8801 GCA_049579405.1 Methylocella sp. | reverse complement strand
TCTGCAAGCTCAAGAACTGGCGACGCATCGCAACCCGATATGACCGCTATGCGCAAAACTATCTCTCTGGTCTCGCCCTCGCAGCCATAATGATCGCATGGATTTGAATGAGTCCCCAACCTAGACTACGTGCGTTGGTTTCCGTCGTGGCCGAGTCGCGGAGGCCGCATCGGCAATTGCCGCGATGTCTGGGGCGGGAACGTCACCATAGCCCGCGATCCGATGAGTCAACTTCCGCGAGGCCGCGCGCGAGGCTGGATCGCACAATGCCTCGAACTCGTCCCGATAACGATAGCCGCTTGCATGGCCTTCGAATCTGTCCGCCACGGCAGGATGCATGTAGATCTCGATGAGGCCGCGCGGAAGCTGGCCGAGCAGGCCCTGTAACCGCGCCGCCGTCATCGCCCCAGACCAACGGAGGCCGAACACGGCATCTGGCGTGATTACCCCCGCTCGCCGCGCGCGGATCCTCAGAATTTGCGCCCAAGGCGTCGTGGCGCTCCAGGACCCCGTTGCCGGTTCGACCCGCGCTAGAACCGTGGCAGGTTCTTGCGGTACCCGCAAGGCGCGCATCCCGTAGCGCGGTCCGATCGCTAGCACGGACGCCGCCACGGCCGGGTGGATATGGAAATGTTTGTGGCCGCTGACATGATCGAGCAGCAGACCTGTGGCGCGGAACAATTCGAACTGCGCCGCGATTTCAGCGGCGATCTGCCGGCGGACGGTTGAGCGCCGGATAATGTCGACTCCCAGCCAAAACATGTCTGCACGCAAGTTGCCCCTGCCATCGACGAGATCGGAAATTTGCGCTGGAGGCAACGCCGGCCTTCCTTCCACCAGAACGATGTGAAGCCCGATCCGCAGTTCTGGCAGGCGCCGCGCCCGTCTGACGGCGTCCAGGGCCGCCGGTCCAGCGACCATCAAGCCGGCGGCGCGGAGAAGTCCGGTACGGTGCGCAACCTCAATCGCTTCGTTGACCTCCTCGGAGAGGCCGAAGTCATCCGCAGTGATGACGAGGTGGTTCAATGCGAGATTTCCCGCCGCGCCCGGAGGAATTCAAAAAATTCGATACCCTCGCGCAATCGCCGTTGCATCACCTGCGGGCTGCGCACCATCTCCGACACGATCGCGCCTATTTTTGGAGCGCGAAAATAGAAGCGCCGGTAGAACTCCTCCACCGAGTGAAAGATTTCCGTATGGGCCAAATGCGGAAAATGGAGCGGCGCAACCTGCACGCCCCGGTCGTCGATCAAGTCCGCATTCTTTTCGTCCAGCCATCCGTTCTCAAGGGCCTGCCGGTAAAGATATGTGCCGGGATAAGGGGCTGCTATCGACACCTGGAGAGTGTGTGGATCGACCTCACAGGCAAACCGGATAGTCTCTTCGATCGTCTCCTTCGTCTCACCGGGCAGCCCGAGAATAAAGGTGCCGTGGATGACGATGCCGAGCTCGTGGCAGTTTTTGCTGAATTGCCGCGCGACATCAATCCGCACTCCCTTCTTGATGTTGTGCAGTATTTGTTGGTTGCCCGATTCGTAACCTACGAGCAGTAGCCGCAGGCCGTTATCGCGCATAGTCTTGAGCAGCTCCCGGGGGACATTAGCCTTGGCGTTGCAGGACCAGGTGACGCCAAGCTTGCCTAGCTCGCGCGCGACCGCCGCCGCCCGGGGCGCGTCGTCGGTGAAGGTATCGTCGTCGAAAAAGAACTCCTTCACTTGCGGCAGCTCCTTGCGAGCCCAACGCATCTCGTCCATCACATGGCCAACGCTGCGCGTGCGATAGCGATGTCCGCCTACGGTCTGCGGCCACAGACAGAAAGTGCAGCGCGATTTACAGCCGCGACCGGTATAGAATGATACATAAGGATGCTTGAGATAGCCAATGAAGTATTTCTCGATCTTGAGGTCCCGCTTGTAGATTGGCGTAACGAAAGGCAGAGCATCCATGTTCCAAAGAATTGTCCGCGCTTCGTTGTGCCGGATCACCCAATTGGCGTCGCGATAGGAAAGCCCGGCGATGGCGCTCCAGTCGCGACCCTCTGCGATTTCTTTGATGGTGAAATCGAACTCGATGCCAGCAACGAAATCGACAACTGGGGCATCTCGCAAGCTCGCATCCGGCTCGACGGCGACTTTGGCGCCGACGAAGCCTACCTTGAGACGCGGGTTTGCCGTTTTCAGCGCTGTGGCGGCCTTTACGTCGGCGCCGAATGATGGCGTCGACGTATGCAAGACCGCGAGATCGAACTCCCCGGCCCGCGCGAGAATGCCGGAAAGCTTTAACCCGTGCGGCGGTGCGTCAATCAGCGTGCTGTTTGGCGTCAGTGCGGCCACCTGCGCGAGCCATGTGGGATACCAGAAGGATCTAATCTCACGCCGAGCCTGGTAACGCGATCCGGCTCCACCGTCGAAGCCCTCAACGGACGGAGCTTGCAGAAACAGGGTGCGCATTCCTGCTGGCATCAGCTTGGATCCTTAACAAGAGTTGCTCCGGCTGTTATGCGGTAGCGATGACCTTTCCATCTGACAGCCACCCCGCAGAAGCTTCCTATATACACACCGAAGGACATTAGATCGTGCAACGGAAGAAGCAAATAGGGGTGGCGGGCAAGACCGAACGCGTGCTCGACACATCTGCAAAGGACCAGTCGGCAGGTCAGCGCGAGGACGACCACGAAGGCTAAATCCCCCCTCCCAATAGTCGTGCCGATCAAGGCGAGCGGGAACGGGTGGGTGATGACGGTGCCGGCATAGCCAACGGGATCGATGCTCTTGATCGTACGGGCAAACCGTAGGCCATGCGCAAGCGCTTCGCGGACGCCCCTCTCACAACACATATGCCCCACGGACAGTGCAGGCACGTCAACATAGTATCCAGCGGCGCGGACCGCCTTGCCGATGGCGTAATCATCGGCGAGGCGGTCGGCAAAAGCGGCGAGGCCGCCGATACGGCTGAGGATGTCGCGCCGGATCGCGATGGTCGAGCCAAAGCACGGTCGCGAGAGCCTCAATTTTAGTGCAACGATAACGCTTGCCAGAAACTGCGTATTGATGGCCATGCACGCCAAGCGTGCCCAAATACCGGGCCCTGCGATACCGTGATAGAGACATGTGACGGCGCCCACCCCGGGCTTCGCAAGTTTGTCGATGACTTGCGTTAAGTAGCCTGCATCCACCTCGATGTCACTGTCTGCGATCACCAGCGTGTCGTATCGGGCGAGGGCAATCATATTGATCAGATTAGATACCTTGGGATTGGAGCCATGGCTGCGTGCACTGACCATGAGATCGAGTGTGTCCGGACAGGCGGCGTGAAGCCGCTTCGCGACCGCCACCGCCGGATCGGCGGAATCCCGGGCGCCGAAGACGATTTGTACCGGCGCATCGTAGTCCTGCTGGAAAAACGAGGCGAGTCGTAGTGACAGGCCAGGTTCATCGCCATGCAATGGCTTGAGGATGCTGACGGGGATATTGGCGCGCGCTGGCGACCGCTTTTTCCTAGGATTGAAACCCAGCACGAACGCCGATGCCAAAATCGTGTAGAAGCAGCCCAGCATCGCGCCCAGCATGAACAGATCGGAGGTCCAGCGCAGCGCTGAGACGAGTGCCGCCGCCGTCACGGTTGTGGACCGCGATACGGGCGCGAACCTCGGCCATTGAGGCCACTCTTAAAGCACTCATCGAGCGTCGGGCGGGACAAAAACACTTCAATACGGTCGCGCCATAGGCTGTCTCGCCGCAAGGTGGCGGCATTGCGTGCCAACACCATGAGTGAGATGAGGACATTTTCGCCGAAGCGATGAATCGCTGCGCCCCTCGAAACGAAGCCGCCTTTGGGCGCCGGTTCAAATCCATAACGCCCGGAAATGCGTGCAAGTTGCTGGCCTTGTTGGGCCGTCCCGAATCCCATATTCGCGCGAATCGCCTTGATGTCATCGAGATCAGGTCGCGCGGCAAGATACTTCGCCAGATGGTGCAGCGACACGGCAAGGCTGCGGTTCATTTGCCTTGCCCAGGCGATCGTCGCGCCAGCCGCCGGAACGGGTGGAACCTGCTCGTTCCATAAGTGCAAATTCACAACGCGGTCTCCCGATCTCAACTGTACGCCGTCCGGCAGGGCAACGTCGCGGTCGAACCGATCGATCGCCATGCGAAAGATGCAATCACGAGCCCAAGTATACTCGAAGACTCGTTGGCGCCGGCGGAGCCAAGCATCCAACCTTGACACCAATTTCTGTAGCCAGGGGTGATCGGCGTTTCCCCGCGCACTCGCGAAGACACGCTCATCCATGGATCAGCTCCGCATGCTTGGGCTGGTCCATAAACCATTTAATCCGCATTAGTTCCGTCGCGTTCACGGCAGAATCCCGCGCTCCCAGTCGAGAGCGGTCGCAAGCGGCGTATCGCTGGAATTATATTGGTGGTCCCGTGTCCACGGACGCGGTGCGGGACGATTAGCGGCAGGCTTGTAGGCCAAGACCTGTGCGACCGATAACCAGCCGCGGTCAAACGCATAAGCCATTCCCCCCAGATAGAGGCGCCATACCCGGTAGCGATCCGCCCCGGCAGCCTCAATCACCTCATTTGCTCGCCTTTCAAAGCGATGCACCCAATGCATAAGGGTGAGCGCATAATGCGGGCGCAGGTCCTCCATGTCAATCGCCTCCAGCCCGCAGCGCGCCACCTCATAGATAACCCGCGACAGGGGCGGAAGCTCGCCTCCGGGAAAGACGTAGCGGTCAATGAACTCGCCACCCGGAGGGCCTTGGGCCCGGCCATTGGGATCAGTCGTCACAATGCCATGATTGAGGAGCGCGCCTCCTGGCTTAAGAAGACGAGAAATCCCGCTGAAGTAGAGAGGCAAGTTTTTCAATCCCACGTGCTCGTACATGCCCACGGAAACCACCTTGTCGAACACGTCTGCGCCGGGGATGGCCCGGTAGTCTTGGTGCCGGACCTCCACCCGTCCAGCCAAGTTTTCATTGGAAATTCGATCGCTTGCGAACTGATACTGGCGCTCACTCAGCGTTACGCCGACCGCGGTCACCCCGTAATGCATCGCCGCCCATAGCAGAAGTCCTCCCCAACCACAGCCGATATCTAGCACATGATCCCCCGGCCGGAGCCGGAGTTTCCGGCAGATGTGGTCGAGCTTCTGCTCCTGGGCAGCGTCGATGTTCTCCGATCCGCTAATGAAATAAGCGCAGGAATAGATCAAGTGTTGGTCTAGCCACAGACGATAGAATTCATTGGAGACGTCATAATGGTGCTTGATATCGGCAGTGTCTCTGTCGCGAGTATGGCGCCGCTTCATCCAATGTAGCGCGCGCGTGATTGGAGCAATCATCGGCAGCCGCCCGATCCGCTCGGCCAATGCAATGCCTACCCGTAAAATGTCTTGCACCGAACCCTCCACGCTCAGCTCTCCGGCGACATAAGCATCCCCGAGCCGAGCGATATTTCCGCTCGCAAACATCCGGCCGACGGCCGGCGAGCGCATCGTGAGGATTACCATCGGCGGGTGCGCGAACTCGAACGTTTCGCCGTCCCAAAAGACGAGCCGCAGAGGCGGCGGATCGTCGGCAAGGCGCCGCTTCAGATGTTCTAGGAGATGTTGGCGCAGCGAGACGGCGATCGATCTGGGCAAAGTATTGGTCCTCTAATCGTTGCCCCCGCCGCGCCGAATAGAATCCTCCGCGCTCAGCCCATGGTTTTTGGCTCCGCTTCGTCGTAGAGCGGCTCGCGGTAAAGCGTCGCCAAGGTGACCTTGATCGCCAGAGCGACGGGCACGGCTAAAATGATTCCGACAACGCCAAAGAGCGTGCCGCCGGCCAGGAAACAGAAGATCACCAGGACCGGAGGCACGCGTCCTGCCCGGCCGAGCACCAACGGTCCAATCATTTCATCAATCGAGAGCCGCAGCGCGGTCGCATAAAGCGCATAGGCGATAATGTTGCCGAGCCCAGCCGCATAGTGGATCGCAACGAGGCCCGCGATCATCGCAGATAAAGCAGGCCCAATCACCGGGAGCATTTCAAGGAAACCGGTCAATACCGCCAAAAATGTCGCATGCGGCAACCTGAGAATTAGCTCAAGGCCGACATAGGCTGCCGCCGAGGTATAGATCACCACCAACAGCACGCCGGCGAAATAACGCTTCAGCAACGGATCCAGACGCAGCCAGACGTCTTCGACCACGGGACGTTGCTTGGGCGGTACCAAAGAGAAAAGTCCGCCGCCGATCCGAGGGCCGCCTATAAGAAAATAGAAGAACAGGATCAATGTCAGAAGGAGCCCGAACATCGAAGCGAAGCCGTAGGTTGCGAGCATCGCCAACCTGTCGCCCTGTCCCAGCCAATCCCTGACCCCGCTCACCACCGCCTGACCGATGGCCGCCGCGTTCATGTCTTCTCCAAGGATATGAATTGTTTCGTTCCCGATCAGCAGACGGGTTAGGCTTTCGACGGTTCCACTCAGGCCGGTGACAAGCTCCTTTAGACCTTCCACAAGCGGCGGCACGGCCACCAATCCGACGATCACCGCAATCGCAAAAAGCAAAGCGGAGATACCAACCGCAAAGAGCCAGCGCCGCAAATGGGTACGGGCGGCCAGCCAATCGACCAGCGGGGTGCACACAAAAGCGAGCGCCCCGGCAAGGACGAAAGGCAGCAGAATTATCCGGATGAGATAGAAGAAAACCACGACCGCGGCGATAACGGCGATAGTGGTGGACGGGGAGATCCGCCGGACTGCTTCCCGCGGGCCGGGTGGGTAGGCGCGGTCCTCTACCCGCGATTTCGTTGGGGGATCGTTCATGGATAGGTACGCCCCTTCCACCTAACTCGGCCTGTCAGGCGCTGGCGCAAGCTGTCCAACGCCATCAACGCACCCGCTGTGTAACCGAGCGGAAACAGAAAGCCGTACCAGAACGGTATGCGAAAATGGATCGCGCCAGCGAGATGCAGCCCGATGGCCGTGGCCGCGCCGAGAAGGGCTGGCGCCAAGGCGAAGCAGGCGCCGCCTGTATGCCAGGAGCACCCAATCATGTCGGCAAGCGGCAGCAAAACGGCTGCCCATGCGAGTGCGACCCCGATCAGAACTGTGGTCACGGTAGCGACTGGCCCGCCCAACATATCGATGAGATTCTTGGCAACGCCCGGCCAAAGGGTGCGCCATCCCCTATACATGCGGGCGGACGCCAAGCGGTCCCCGCTCTTGAGAACGACCTTGCAGCCAGCTCGCTTGAGAAGCCTCGCCAGCGCGACGTCCTCGCAGATCGCTTCACATATCGCGGCATGCCCTCCGGCCGCCTTATATGCTTCACGGCGCACCAACATGAACTGACCAGTCGCCGTGGCATCGGGGGTGTCTCGCGCCTGGACCTGGCCCAAGTTCTGGCGGAACGCCAAAAGATAGAGCCCGCATGGCAAGACCAGGCGCTCGGCGAAGCTGACGAGCTCCTGGCGCGGCGCCAGTGAAAGGAGGTCGATGCGCTCTGCCTGGGCGGCAACAATCGCGCTTGCGATGAGGGTGGGAGCCGCGTTGACATCGGCATCGATAAAGCAGAGCCATTCAGAGTCCGGCCCCGCTCTTTGGGCGCCGATCCAGCACGCATGTGATTTTCCGATCCAACGCGATGGCAGGGGCGGGCTCCGAATGAGCGCAACTCGCGAGTCTTCTCGCGCGATCGAACGCACAATCGCGGCGGTGGTGTCGCCAGAATGGTCGTCGACCACAATGATACGCAACCGGGAAGCTGGATAATCCTGCCGGGTCAGCGCCTGCAAGCATGAACCGATATTGCCGGCTTCATCGCGCGCTGGCACGATCACGCTCACGCTTGGTAATTGATCGAATGCTGGGCTCGCGACAGGAGCGACATGCTGCAACAGGCTACGCTGACCGACCGCGCGTGCGACCAACCACGCGGCGGCGGCGGCCCATGCGCAGGATAGAAAAAACAACATGCCGGTCCCCAAAGCAGGCGCCTAACCGGCGCAGCCCTTTAACTCGCAAGCACAATGCCGGTTCCGCGGAGCTGACCGGATCAACGGCGCGGTCACCCGCAAGCGGTCACTAGCAAAAAGGACGCCAATGGTATCGCGAAGGGAGAGCGGCTCCGTGTTTACGCCATTGCTTCAGCCGGGCTATGCGGTTGCCGTGTTTCTCGTCGGGTCCGGAATTGGCCAACTTGAGGAAAATCGCGCCCTGGATCGCACGAGCATGCGGCGGAACTGCCGCCGATTCTATCCGTTCTTCTCCACACCGGTCCAACTTGCCACAGAAACGGCGCCGCATTGCTACCAGACACTCCATCAATGCGTACGGCCAAGCGAACGGCTCGGAATCGACCGCTGCAAATGAGCTACGCCGAATTGTTGAAGCGGACGCTTCTCGTCGTCGCGGTTGCGCTTGTTCCCGTCTTGATTTGGTATCTCTTCGACGTCATTCTCGTGGCGTTCGGAGCGATCATTCTCGCGATGCTTCTGCGGCTCGGCGCGGAACCGTTCTCCCGCTGGCTTGCCCTCCCGCGAAGCGTCGCGCTCGTTGCTTCCGGCCTGCTCGCCCTTGCCGTTGCCGGTAGCGCCGGCTACCTCTTTGGAAGTCTGATTAGCGACGAATTAAAGGACGTCTATGACCGCGCAAGCGCGGCAGAACAGATTATTAGGGACAAAATGCATGAATCGGCCTTAGGCGAGCTGATTTTGACTCAGGTGAAGGGAGAGAATTTTTCTATTACGAGCGTCGTCGAGCGATTTCTCAAGATAAGCACAAGCTTTCTTGGGGCATTGCTGGTATTGT
>JBAUNU010000367.1:0-3744 GCA_049579405.1 Methylocella sp. | reverse complement strand
CCGCTGTTCAGCGTGAGTATATTCGACCCTGGTTCAGCGTCCGTCATGCCGTATCCCACCGGAATCATCGCGCTCACAAGTTCCAGCGCCAGTTCCGGACTTCCGGCATGTCGTCGCCATGTTCGCTGATATAGAGCTTGTGACGCTCCATGGTCGTCCAGTAACGCGCCGTCGCGGTCTCCACTTGATCGCGGAGCCGTGGAATTAGCTGGATGGCGTCCAGTGCAAGTTGGTAGCGGTCAAGATTGTTCAGCACAACCATGTCGAAGGGGGTCGTGGTGGTGCCTTCCTCCTTGTAGCCGCGGACATGAATATTGTCATGATTGTGCCGCCGGTAGGTTAGCTTGTGAATGATCGCGGGATAGCCATGAAAAGCGAAGATCACTGGCTTGTCTGTCGTGAATAGTTCATCAAAATCCTGATCTTCCAGACCATGGGGATGCTCGGACTGAGGCTGCAATACCATCAAATCCACCACGTTGACGACACGGATGCGGATGTCGGGGACATACGAGCGCAAGAGGGTCACAGAAGCAAGCGTCTCAAGGGTCGGCACATCGCCGGCACAGGCCATGACCACATCGGGACCACCGGCATCATTGCTGGCCCATCGCCAAATACCCGCGCCAACAGTGCAGTGGCGAACGGCCGAATCAATGTCGAGCCACTGCCACTCCGGCTGTTTGCCGGCGATGATCACGTTGATGTAGTTGCGGCTCCGCAAGCAGTGATCCGCTACCGACAGGAGGCAGTTTGCATCGGGGGGCAGATAAACGCGCACGATATCAGATTTCTTATTCGCGACATGATCAATAAAGCCGGGATCCTGGTGGGAAAAGCCATTGTGATCCTGTCGCCAGACATGCGACGTGAGCAAGTAATTCAGCGACGCGATCGGCTTGCGCCAGGGGATCTTTCTGCTGACCTTTAGCCATTTTGCATGCTGATTGAGCATCGAATCGATGATGTGGATGAAGGCCTCGTAGCAAGAGAACAGGCCATGGCGTCCCGTGAGCAGGTAACCTTCGAGCCAGCCTTCGCAAAGATGCTCGCTCAGCACCTCCATGACGCGGCCCTTGACGCTGAGATTTATGTCGACCTCTTCAACTTCGGCCATCCATTCCTTGCCGGAGACTTCGTAGACAGCCTGCAATCTATTCGACGCGGTCTCATCCGGGCCAAAGAGTCGGAAATTATGGTTGTCGAGATTGAGCTTCATCACGTCGCGCAGGAATTTTCCGAGGACCCGCGTCGGTTCCGCCTCGACGCCGCCGGGCTTAAGCACTGCCACGGCGTAATCATGGAAGTGGGGCATCGATAGAGGTTGCAACAATTCACCGCCATTGGCGTGCGGATTGGAGCCCATGCGGCGATGACCGGTCGGCGCGAGCGCAGCGAACTCGTCGCGGAACTTGCCGTATTCGTCGAACAACTCGTGCGGCCGGTAGCTCTTCATCCAATCTTCGAGTTGCTTTAGATGTTCGGGGTTCTTGAAATCCTCGATCGGGACTTGATGCGCGCGCCAAGTACCTTCGACCGGCTTGCCGTCTACGAATTTCGGTCCTGTCCAACCCTTGGGCGTGCGGAAGATGATCATGGGCCAGCGCGGACGCTCGAGGCTTTCCGTCTCACCGCGAGACCGCGCGGCGCTCTGAATCTGGCGAATCTGCGCCAGAATCGCATCAAGCGCACCGGCGAGACATTGATGAACGACCGCCGGATCGTCGCCTTCGACGAAATGCGGATCGTACCCGTATCCGCGCATTAGCTCGGTCAATTCCTGGCGGCTGATGCGAGCCAGCACCGTCGGATTGGCGATCTTGAAACCGTTGAGATGAAGGATCGGAAGAACCGCGCCATCGCGCGCAGGGTTCAGAAATTTGTTGGAGTGCCAACTGGCGGCCAGCGCACCAGTTTCCGCCTCGCCGTCGCCGATGATGCAGGCGACGATCAGGCCCGGATTGTCGAAGGCGGCGCCATAGGCATGGGTCAACGAATAGCCCAATTCTCCGCCCTCGTGAATAGAGCCGGGCGTTTCGGGCGCTACGTGACTGGGAATTCCGTAAGGCCAGGAGAATTGGCGAAACAGCCGATGCAGTCCGTTCCGGCTGCGCTCAATCGCCGGATAGTGCTCCGTGTAGGATCCTTCCAGATAAGTTTGCGCCACTAGGCCTGGGCCACCATGACCCGGACCAATGACGTACATCATGTTCAAATCGTTGTCTTTAATCAGCCGGTTAAGATGGACATAGAGAAAGTTCAATCCCGGTGTCGTTCCCCAATGCCCCAGCAAGCGCGGTTTGATATGTTCGAGCCTGAGCGGCGATTCGAGCAAAGGATTGTCGCGCAGATAAATCTGCCCGACCGAGAGGTAATTCGCCGCGCGCCAATAAGCGTGCATTTTCTGGAGGAGATCAGGTGACAATGAGTCGGGCATCAGGGTCTCCGAGGTTGATTGCTGCTCAGGGCACGAGAACGGCGGCGCCTTCTGCGGCCGATGCCATCGATCCGAGACGTGGCTTTACCCATCAAGCTCGGGATAGTGACGGAATATCCCTTGCTGGTTGAATGCAATGCGGCGATCGCTGTTGAGATAGGCGCGAATGCGCGGACGTTGGGCGATCGCTTGATGCAGAGCCGCCAGGCGCGGAACCTCTCCGAGAGTTCGCCGCATCCTTCGCGGAAAAGCATAGAGTAAGCCTTCGACGATCTGGAACAGCGATAGGTCGGCATAAGTCAAGGCGCTGCCGACGAGCTTTCCCCCGCCCTCGGGATTGCGCGCCAAAATGCGCTCGAACCATCCCAGGAACTTGGGAATTCGCTCCTCACGGAAAGACTTCGCCCGGCGCAGCGCTTCCGGCTTTTGGTCCTCGTAATAGAGATCGCCGCTCAACGGATGATGCGTGTCGTGGGCCTCCCCGACGAGATCGGCGATGGTGAGCTGGATCTGGTGGACCCAAAGCCGCTTCACTGAGTCTCTCGGGGCGAGGCCGTGGCGATCGCCGAGATACAGCAGAATGGCGGCGGTCTGGCCGATCAAGACATCTCCGTCCTTCAGGAACGGCGGCGCAAACGGCGGATCGGGGATGTCGTCTCGCTCCAGAAAAGCCATGATGGCCGCCTCGCCACTGCCGTCACGTTCCGGCCCGCGGGCGACGTCGATGTATTCCGCGCCTGCCTCTTCCAACGCCAGCCGGACGAACTCGCCGCGGCCCTGAATGCCGGGCCAGTAGTAGAATTCATAGGGCATGTGCAAACTCCATGTGCGGCCGCCGACTCTTCTCGAAAATGTCCGGTATGCTAACGTCCGGGTACAAAAAAGAACCGATATGCGCCAACCGTGAGATGCGGCGCCGATCGTTCCAACGGTGCCCTTTTTTGAAAGGGCACCGGGGCGGTTGCAAGCGGAGCCAATGGGAAGCTGGGACCGTGGCGGCAACGGATGTTAAAAGTTCCAGCGTTGGTGTTCGGCCGGCACAATCGGCAATTTTTTCTCGCGACTGACGGTTGCTTGCGACCTTAATGACGGCCATGACCGGACGCGGCGTGCCGATTGTAAGCAGTCCCAACACGACCTGAACTTGCTGGCGGGAACATGATGGATTATGTGAAAATCGGCGAAATCAGCGTTGCAAAAATCCTGCGCGACTTTATCGGCGGCGAGGTCTTGCCGGGATCGGATATTGGCGCCGGCCAATTTTGGAGCGGGCTCGCGGGGCTTGTCGGCGAGTTCGCGCCGCGCAT
>JBAUNU010000366.1:0-5034 GCA_049579405.1 Methylocella sp. | reverse complement strand
CCGTGGTCTCCGCCGGATAGGCCTTGATGAAGCAAGCATCCGACTGCGGCAGGTCGAAACAGAAGACAAGCAGCTTCATCCGCACGCCGCCGATGACGCCGACGCATTCGCCGAAATCGACCTGGGCATGGCCGGGCGGATGGGCGAGCGGGATAAATACCTCGCGCGACCTGGTGCGCACCAGGCGGACGTAATCCTTCACGACCGTATAGCCACCGGCAAACCCGTGTTCGATCCGCAGCCGTTCGAAAATCCGACTTCGCCGTATGCCGCTGTTTGGGCGGCGCCGTCTTGTCGGCCTCCAGGATCGCATCGATCACTGGAACCAGCGGCCCGAGCTTCGGCCGCTCAGGAGCCTTGGACCACACATAGCCGGGCGCGCCGAATACCGGCACATCTTGGCGATCGTATCCCGGCTCAGTCCGAAAACCCGCGCCGCCTCGCGCCGGCTCTTCCCCTCGACAAACCGTCGAACCGCCGCATAAATTTCCACCGCAAACAAACCCCCCCGCCCTCCGAATCAATGTTCGGAAAAGGTCAGCCTCAAAAGTGACCGGGTTTTACTCCGCCATGCAGCCGCAAAATGCCGCCGCTCCGTGGCCTACTATTGCTCCGCCGCGTACACCTCCTCGTAGTAGGATCGGTTGAATATGCCGATCCGTCCGCGTTCCGGTAGATCGCGGGTGGTGCGCCAGAGAAAATCGTGTTGCAATTCGGCGGCGCTGGGATGTTTGAAGCTGAAGACCTGGCAGCCTTGCGGATTGACACCGGACATCACGTGCCTGATGGCGCCATTCTTTTCCGGCCGCATCCATCGCCTGAAAGATCAACAGGACGGCGTAGCGGTCGGATGCATAGTGAAGCTGTTGCAGCGAGCTTAGTTGCGCAACGTGCTCTTCCAGCAGCTTTCGATATTGGTCCTTCGACTTATACACAGGCTCCACTTTCGTCGGCCACTTCCCAAGATCAACTTCGTCGCCTTCCTTCACGCGGAAGTCTTTTGAATTGATTTTCATTCCCATTCTTTCGGCGGTGCTGGACGCATGGTTAGGGTCGGTGCGTTTGATGGTCTTATCTTTCTAAATCTCCCAGTCTGTGGACCAGTCCCGAACACTTCGCGGCCTTGCCGCCTCTATAGTTCATTGGTTTACTCGGCCGCCGCTTTCGCTGATGATCAGCTCATCGCCGGGCCGCAGATCGCCCTTCACGATTTCCGTGTAGGTGCCGTCATGGAGACCGAGTTGAACCGGGACCGCTGTCGGCCTTCCCTCACGCAAGATCCAGACCTGCGGCCAGCCACCCAGCGGCGTCCTGGCGCCGGAGCCACCGTGCAGGGCCGCTAGATCCCTAGGCGAATAGCGCAGCGCCTGACCCGGCGCACGGAGGACATCGTCGCGTCTGTCGACCACGATTTTGATCGTCGTCGTCATGCCGGGTTCGAGCAAACGATCCGGATTGGACGCGGTGATGACGACGTCATAGGTGACGAGGTTCTGGATAACCTGTGGCGATGGGCCAATTTGCGTCACCTCGCCGGCGAAGGGACGGTTCGGGAAGGAGTTGACCGTGAACGTGGCCTTGTCGCCGAGCTTGACCTCACCGATGTCGTTCTCGCTGACATTGGCGTCGACGCGAATGACGGTGAGATCTGCTGCGACGAGGAAGAGCGGCGCCGTCTCTGAGCCCGCCGCGACCGTCTGGCCTGTTGCGACGTTGCGCGAGACCACTGTTCCATCAATCGGCGAAACAATATCAGTATAACCGAGGTTGATCTCGGCGGCATGAAGCGCCGCTTGGAGCTGAGTGATCGTTGCCTCGTCGAGCTTCGTCTGCGTCTGCGCCTGCTCATAGGCCCTGCGCGAATTGTCGAGCGCTTTCCGGGAAATGGCCCGGCGCTTCGAACGCCATGAAGCCCGCTCGAAGGCCGCTTTCGTGTGGGCGAGATCCGTTTTGTCCTTTTCGAGCCGATCCTCGGCTGCCGCCAGATCGGCGTTGGCCTGATCCACAACGGTTTGATAAGGGCCCGGGTCAATTTTAGCGCAGATCTGCCCCGCCTTAACTTTGGTGTTGGCGTCGCAATTGAGCGCCTGAATCACGCCGGACACGCGAGCGCCGACTGCCGCTGTCGCCGTGGGAACGATGACGCCGCTTGCGGTCACAGTGCGGACGATTGAGCCAAGTTCGACCCTCTGCGTCACGTACTGAACGGTGGCGGTGCGATGCATCGACCAATAGAGCCAGCCACCGCCGCCGCCGAAAGCCAGAACGACGAGGGCGACGGCGGCGGCCGGTATTCGCCAATGGGCAGAGACGCAACCGGGAGCGGTCTGATCCGCCGTCCCAGCTAATTGAATCTGTCCAACTTCGGGCGATCCGGCCGCCGCGCGCGGATGTCTCGACTCGATCCAAGCCCGACCGGCTCGTGTCCTTATAGAACCGTCTTTGACTGGATCGAGAATCCGATAGGCGAGCAGTTTCACGGGGTCAGTCACGAGGAACCAAGCCACGGCATAGCCCCAAACGAACAGGGCCCAACCCCAACCGAGGGGTGTCATAAACAGCCCATAGACTGCAATGAGAGTCGCCAGCGCTTGCGTGCCGAACACCGCTATCAAGAGAATCCGTGCGGGGCGTATGGACCAGAACGGTCCGCGCGTGCGCGTCTGGAAAATTGTCAGGTGCCCGGCCACGGACAGCATCAGATACATCAGCGTCTGGATGTGCGGGCGCTCGAAATGAAAAACGCGGTCGCCTAGATAAAACAGGCCAAATGCTGCTATAGGGCCGACGACGCCCAGCACCGTGGCGATCCCCAGCACCAGGCGCATGTTCCAGGCCTCGGGCTGATTCTTGTAATGAACGTTGTCGTAGGCAATGGACAGGATGGCGCCGTCGTTGAGCAACGCCAGCATCACGATCATCACCGCCGTCAACGGATAAAAATTGAAGATCAGGATCGACAGCGTCATGAACAGCAGCACGCGCAGCGTCTCGGCGATGCGATAAATCGCGTAGCTGTTCATCCGTTGGAATATTTTCCGGCTCTCCTTAATCGAGTCAATAATGACCGACAGGCCGGGCGTCATCAGCACGATGGCCGCCGCCGCGCGGGCCGCATCCGTCGCGCCGGAAACGGCGACGCCGCAATCGGCCTTCTTCAGCGCGGGGGCGTCGTTCACCCCGTCGCCGGTCATGCCGACGATATGGCGGCCTTGCTGCAGGACATCGACAATGTGGAATTTGTGTTCGGGGAATACTTGGGCGAAGCCATCCGCCTTCTCGATCGACTCCGCCAGCGCCGCCGTCTCGTGACGCTTCGTGTCGCCGAAGCCACTGGCATCGAGGATATTCGTGCCCATCCCTAGTTTCTTGGCGGTTTCCACGGCGATGGCCAGTGCGTCACCCGTAACCATCTTGACGCTTACGCCCATCTGCCGCGCGGTCGCGATGGTTGCCTTGGCATCGTCTCTTGGCGGATCGAACAGGGGCAGCACACCAAGATACTGCCATTTTCCGTCTCCCTCAGCCCGCGCCACGCCCAATGAACGAAAGCCGCGCGCCGCGAAGTCATTGACGGCTTTCTCGACGGCGGGCTTCACCTGCGCGGCATTGGCCGACAGCTCCAAGATCACCTGCGGCGCGCCCTTGGCGACCTTGAACTCCTTTCCGTCCGCGTCTTTGACGGTGGCTTCGGTGCGTTTATGCACCGGGTCGAACGGCTGGAAATGAATAATCTCGTAGCCCTTTAAGGCCTGATCATTTTTCAGACCGCCCAACACAGCCAAGTCAATAGCGTCCTTATCGTCTGCGCGCGACGCCAGCGCGGCGTTCAGGATGACTTGATCGGCAGGGATGTCATTGACACTGAACGGATCGCCCAGCGTTAACTTGTTCTGTGTCAGCGTGCCGGTCTTGTCCGAGCACAGTATGTCCACGCCGGCGAGTTCCTCGATAGCCGACAACCGAGTCACAATCGCCTCTTTTAGGGCGAGGAGGTGCGCACCGACCGCCATGGTCACCGAGAGAACCGTGGGCATTGCCACGGGGATCGCGGCCACGGTCAGCACCAAGGCGAACTGCAAGGTCGTGAGGATGGGGTCGCCGCGGAAGATCGCCACGGCAATGATTATTGCCACCAGAACCACGGCGAGAATGATCAGGTAGTTGCCAATCTTCAGCACCGCGCGTTGAAAATGGCTGACTGTGTGCGCCTCCTGCACCAGTTGCGCTGTCTTGCCGAAGTAGGTGTTCGCACCCGTGGCATAAACTAGTGCGCCGATTTCGCCCTGACGAATGATCGAACCGGAAAACACCGCCTCGCCCAACCTCCGCGTGGCGGGCATTGATTCGCCTGTTAGCGCGGACTGATCCACCTCCACGGGGTCACCTTCGAGCAAGCGTGCATCGGCCGGCACAATGTCCCCGAGGCGCAGGCGGATAACGTCGCCCGGCACCAACTCACGCGCCGCCGGATTGATCCACTTCCCATCCCGTTTCACCCTGGCCTTGATCGCGAGCTTCGCCTTCAGGGCGGCGATGGCGTTGCCCGCTTGGTGTTCTTCCCAGAATCCGACAACAGCATTGGCCAGAAGCAGAAGGAGAATGATGACAAAATCCGGCCAATGCCGGGCTACCGCCGATAGGATCACCGCCACTTCGATCATCCACGGGATGGGACCCCAAAAATAGGTGAGGAATTTCAGGAACGGATTGGTTTCCTTTTCTTCAATCTCGTTCGGCCCATATTGGGTCAGGCGTTTCTGCGCCTCGGCTTGACTGAGGCCATCCGGTGACGAGCCCAATTTTTTCTCCACCTCTGGCAGGGGGCGGGATTTCAAATCGTCCCCTGTATTAGGCTTCGATCCCGATTTCAATTCGGGTTGGCCGGCATTGGGTTCCATAGCGGGGTCCCTTCCGTCTTTGCGATGCCCAGGTTTCGTGAATCTCCCGGATGTTCCCAACCCTGACCATTTCATCGTGGCATTACATTCGCTACGGCGCGCAGGCCGGTTACTCTTGGCGCGATGATAATAC
>JBAUNU010000365.1:0-3878 GCA_049579405.1 Methylocella sp. | reverse complement strand
CGTCCTGCTCGTCGGCGACGCGCCTTACTATGAACGCTTCGGCTTTTCCCGCCGCCATACGCTGCGGCTCGTCCTTCCCGGACCGGTCGATGAAGAACGGTTTCTCGGGCTCGAACTTAAATCTGGCGCGTTGCAAGCGGCGCGCGGTTTCGTGGTCGCCGCCGGCCGGCGCGATCTTCTGGCGTATCGTGGGGCGATCGAGGTCCGCCGCGCCGCGTGAGCGGTCCCATCCGGCCCGGCTGGCATTTGGACAACGTTGGAATTTGTCGAAGTTTCAAAGGAGCCGCTGGCTTGAAGCTCGCGGCTCCTTCTTGTACCGCTGGATCTGCAAACTCTCCTGTCGTGAGCCGCGCCTGTGCTCTCAACCTAAATCGGCTTCTTAGCGCCTAAAGAAGTGTGATAAAGGCGGCTTGCTTATCGTCGTTGACGATCATCCGGCCGCCCAAACTCGACCGGAAGTCCCAGGCGCCGGATTTGAAACCGGCGGCGTCGAGCTCTTTTGCCAAGGCCCGAAAATCGCCAATTCGAGATTGTCCGGACGTTATGTCGATGTGGACCAGTTCGAACGGTTCGTTGTACCCTATGACAGCAAAGGCTTGTTTGTCATTCCCGGATAGGGCTACCGTATTTACCGTATTGAATCTCACGTTAAGCTTGGTTAGCGTTTTTTTTCTGCATTCAGTATGTAGACCGATTCGCCCGGATAGGTACAAATACAATTGTATTGTCGAACGTATAGGTCGCGTTGATTTCTATTGGGCTGCTGTTATCTCGGTTCGCCAGCAAGAGGTCCACGAGGCCCACGCGGAACATGCCATCGCGAGTAAAGACCGCGAGCACATTGGACTCAATTTCACCGCTAGATGCGCGTGTGACGCTTTCATCGTCATAAGTCACGAAAATATAGTCATTGGCGCAAATGATGTCCCATAGCCTGCCGGCACGGAATGGCGTCCATTTCCTGCCGGACGCAAGAACGACGTTCCGATTGACCAGCCATAGGAACACCTGATCTTGGCTAAACCACCTCACCCCCGATACATCTGGGAATTGCTCCGTGGACCAAGTCCGGGATGGTTGGCCGTTCAGGTAAAGGGTCCGGGATTTGACGCCGTTGACTAGGCAAGCCAATCCATATTTAGGGTGGAGATCGAACCGGGGATTGGGCATGGAGGGAATGGCCGTTATTTGTTCTATTTTCAAATTTATGGTATTACTCGCTAGATTGATCGGCTGGATCCATCGGATTTATCTCATCAGCAGGATTGATGGGGTAGGCTGTACGTTATTGTCTGAGTCAAGAACAACAACATAAGTATTTGTTTCAACCGAATGGACTCTAAGCCCTCTTCACGACATTCCGACTGGATCTGACCTGATGACGCCCGTCGCATTATCGATAGCGAACCTTGACGTAACCATAACAACAGTACCGAGCCGGTTTCCTGGTCCGACGGTATGCGGAGTTGCTTGAGCAAAAGCCCCATCAACTAACTCCTTAATCCCCTCGGGTGTAGCAAATTTGGCGTAGAATTCGCCTTTGCGTTCATATTTCTCCAGCGCGCCCGGTCCATGAACATCACGGATTTTTGTCATCCTCTTCGGAGTTATGACCGGAGTTGGAGACGCCGGCGCGTATTGTGCTCCCGCCACGATACCGGTTGGATTGGCGTCGGACATGGTAATTTGATGCTTGGGCCGCGCGACATTCGCGCCGCTTGCTCCCCCCGTCGTCCATTCCCCGCTTTCGCGCCCGCTGCCGGCGGGAACGCGGGGCTGATCTTCCCAATATTTTTCGATGTCCCGCGCCGCGCGCGGAAATCCCAAGGCCTCCAGCAAATCGCTCGGGCCGACGCCTTTCTCGAGCGCCGTCCCGGCGAGGAAGAGGCGATAGGCGCCCGTCTCATCGATCTTCGGCAAGCCGAGGAAGGCGAAATAAATTTGCGCCAGCGCTTTTTCGCCCGCGCGCCAAAATTCGCCCGCGCGGCGAGTCTTTTCGACAATATTCGGTGCGACCGGCGCGGCAAAGGCGGCCGTCAACAGCGAGAGGACGCGCGCCTCGTTGCCATCAAGGGCGAGACCGCGCGCCGCCCGGCCTTTTTTTCAAATTCGCGAGAAACATGCCGCGCCCAAGCGCGACGCCCGCGTGAGTAAATGTCATTTCGCGATGAAGGGGATGGCGTACCCTCCTATCGTGCCAGTCTCGCTCGAACGCATCAGTGTTTTGCATGATCTCTCCATGCCCCCGCAAAAGGCGGAAAGATGCAAATAGGCCTCATGCTTTGGTGGTGTCCAGATCCGGCCAAACACGCGAACCGGGCAATCTTACATTCCACCGAGGGATTGCTGTAAGGTCCTCGCATCGGCGAAGGAGCGGCGCCTCCCGCCGATGCGGCTTGAGCAGTTCGGCGGCACCAGCCTCGCTCACGAACACCGTTGATGGCGAGAGCCAGATTGCGGTTCCGGCCGTTCATGGAGCCGCTGGCTTGAAAGTTGCGCCTCCTCCTTGTACCGCGCATTCCCTCGGCCATTTTGGAGAAAGACCAATGTCGCAATGGCCTGTGCACGGCACGATTACTGGTCCAATTGTCATGATCGGTTTTGGCTCGATCGGGCGTGGCACGCTGCCGCTCATCGAACGTCATTTCAAATTCGACAAATCGCGGTTCACGGTCATCGATCCGGAGGATAAGGATCGGCATCTGCTCGATGCGCGGGGAATAGCCTTCATCAAGAAAGCCGTCACTCGGGAGGATTTCGTCGATCTCTTAAACCCGTTTCTCACAAAGGGCGGCGGCCAGGCCTTTGTCGTCAATCTCTCCATCGAGGTGTCCTCGGCCGCGATCATGCGGCTCTGTCACGAAGTTGGCGCGCTCTACATCGACACGGTCGCCGAGCCTTGGCCGGGATTTTATACCGACGCGCGGCTGACCGCATCGGAGCGTTCGAACTATGCCTTGCGCGAAGGCATCCTCGACCTTCGCCGCGCGCTGGGGGCCGGCCCGACGGCGATCTCTTGCTGCGGCGCCAATCCGGGCATGGTTTCCTGGTTCGTCAAGCAGGCGCTGTTAAATGTCGCGGCCGATTGCGGCATTGACTTTTTGCCGCCATCGACGCGCGAGGACTGGGCGCGGCTCGCGCAAAAGACCGGCGTCAAGGGCATCCACATTGCCGAATGCGATACCCAGCGCGCCGCGGCGCCGAAGCCGCGCGGCGTTTTCGTCAATACCTGGTCTGTCGAGGGCTTTATTTCGGAGGGTCTCCAGCCCGCCGAGCTCGGCTGGGGAACGCACGAAAAATATCTGCCGCCGGAAGCCAAACGGCACGCATTTGGGCCCTATTGCGCGATCTATTTGCTGCGCCCCGGCGCCGGCACGCGAGTGCGGTCCTGGACGCCAACGGCCAGGGCGCAGCACGGCTGGCTGATTACCCATAACGAGTCGATCTCGATTGCCGATTTCCTGACTCTTCGGGAGGGTCAGGAGGTTGTGTACCGGCCGACGTGCCACTATGCCTACCGGCCGGCCGATGACGCCGTGCTCTCGCTCGACGAGATGGCGGGGCACCAATGGCGGCCGCAGGAAGTGTCCCACATTCTCGACGAGAACGAGATTGTCGACGGGATCGACGAACTCGGCGTTTTGCTTTATGGCCATCCGAAGAATGCCTATTGGTACGGCTCGCGGCTTTCGATCGAGGAGACGCGGCGGCTCGCGCCCTATCAAAACGCCACCGGGCTCCAGGTGACCTCGGCGGTGCTTGCCGGCATGGTGTGGGCGCTCGAAAATCCGCGAGCGGGCATTATCGAAGCCGACGAGCTCGACTTTCGCCGCTGCCTTGACGTGCAGCGGCCTTACCTCGGTCCGGTGACGGAGCAC
>JBAUNU010000364.1:0-2818 GCA_049579405.1 Methylocella sp. | reverse complement strand
CTTGTGCCATCGACGGCGTCGCGGTCGCGGTGATGCTAGCTCCCAGGGTTAGAGCGGCGATGGTGCTGATGGCGGCCTTCCTCAACCTGCTGGTCATCTTAAACTCTCCTTGACGTTGCCGCGCCGGGGCCTAGGCGAGGCCCCTTGGGGGCGCTTGGCATTCTCACGTTGCATCCATATGTCTGAACTTCCGATGAACGGAAACGCCGCGTTTTGGATTCGAGGCGGCGCGATGGATTGCTACGACGAAATTGTGATCCGGAAAAGAAGAAAATAGAACGGAATGGTACGCTTTCGTCCTAGGTTGAGAACCCATAGGCTCAGGACTCATTGATTGAGGTAGAATGTTAGCGATGCAGCGATGCAGATGCTTGAGAAGAAGGTGTGGGCGCAACGGTCGTAACGGGTGGCGATGCGCCGCCAATCTTTTAGGCGTGAGAACATAATCTCGATCTTGTGGCGCTGTTTGTAGAGCGTCTTGTCATAGGGCAGCGGGATTTTCCGGCTTTTGGTGGAGGGCATGCAGGGCTTGCCGCCTCTTCGGGCGAGGGCATCTCTGAACCGGTTGCTATCGTAATCTCGATCGGCAAGGAGCAGCTTGGCTGGCGGCAGGGCATCGAGGATCAGCCGCGCGCCCTTGTGATCGCTCATTTGGCCCAGCAGAACGAGGGGCTTGCCCTCACCATCGCAGACAGCGTGAAGCTTCGAGTTCAGGCCGCCTTTGGTTCGCCCAATGCGGCGGGGAACAGCCCCTTTTTCAAGAGGCTCGCCGCGGTCCGGTGTGCCTTTAGTCTAGACGGATGGCGTCAATCATGAGCCGTTCTGGCTTCGATCCGGGACGCGGAGGTCCACCGGGTCGATCGCACAATCAATTTCTGTGAGAGCCGGCAATCTCTGTGAGAGCCGGAAAGAGAGTTGGCCATGGATTTGGCGCAAGAAGAAGAAATTCGTCTGGTGAAAGACGAATATAATAGATTTATCAGCAGTTATGATCACGATTCCTTTGTTCTCAATTGCAAAATTCGATCCTCTTGATCGAAGACCACCGGGACGGGGCCCGCTTCATCGCGGATGAGGCGATCCGCGCGCTAGGATGCTCGAAGCCTCTGTTAATAGTGCGAATAGGCGACGCCGAAGCCAATCTTCTTCGATTTGCCCGTCACCCCAGTGAGTTTGAGTTGAAATGGGTCAATGCGGTTTTTCTCATGAACGACAATCAAACGCTGCCAATCGAGGACGCAAAGCATTTGTCGCGCGAGTTGTCTGAGTTGCTCGCCGACGCCGATATCATCGGCTTGAGGGCGTTCGGTCCCAATCTATCGGATGTGCACATCCGAAAGATTTCCCAAGCCATCGACAGGAAAGATTTGCGCGGCGCGTTAGGGATGATCGAAGCGCTGCAATATGGCGATCGGGCCCTCAAAAACGGCGAGTTTCGCAACAAGGTACTGACTAGCGCGTGGGTTCATCTTGGCTTGTTGGAGCATCTCGACGTCCTTCTCGACAACGCGCCGCGCGTCGTCGTGATCACCGGCCGCCGCGAACTTGAAACGCTCTTTTCGCAGAAGTTGGAAAATCGGCTTGCGGCGTTTCTGCCGGTACCGGTGCAAGCGAGCGATCAATCGTCGCCTGAACGGCCTTTCCATTATCCAACTCGATACAAAGAGATCATCGCGGCGTTGCGGACGGACCTTCGCGGAACGCTCGTGCTTGCCGGCGCCGGCATATTTGGCAAGAAATATCGCGCAACGGCGAGACAAAATGGGGCCGTCGCCCTGGATTTAGGGAGCGCGTTCGACATTCTGGCGGGTAAAATCACGCGTCCGGTGCACTCGAACCGCTCCATCATCGATCCAAATCACGGACTTTGGATAACAACCAAGCAAGCTTAAATACGGCAGCAGCCACCCAAAAAAGTGCGATCTCGATGAACCCGTTGGCGCGTCCCGATCCCACGATTTTACGTGACCGGACCCCCGTTAGTGCGCGTCCTTGGGCCGGTGCCCCAAACCGAAGCTTGCCGCACGTGAGGGCGCCCTTCGCGCCATGTGATGAGCAAGCCCGAGGCGACGCTTGCCGAGCTGCAAGCCTGGCTTCGCCACATGCGCATGCTTCAATTGACCCGCCAGAATCCTGCTCACGCTGGAAGTCAAGAATTTTTTGATAGACGTGGCCAATGAGAAATACAATCAATCATCAGACGCGATTGGACGGTAGTGGCTCTCTTAGTGTCCGCCGTATTTTTTTAAATTGGGACTCAATCCTACACTTTTCGGCGGTTCACGGGTAAGCACGGCAAAAGGCAAAACTTAGGCTTAGTTTAAGGTCGGACCGCGCCTTTACGTATGCAATGTACACGTTGCAAGGCAGGGTTTCTTCGTTAAGCTCGCCTCAGAGTGGAAGGCGGGTCGCGCCATGGTCGTCAGAGTTGCGACGGCTGCGTTTGTAGGCATCGAGGCGCGGCCGGTGGACGTGCAGGTGCAAATCGCCAATGGCAACGTGGTCTTCACGGTGGTCGGTCTCGGCGACAAGGCGGTCGCTGAATCGCGCGAAAGAGTCCGCGCCGCGCTGAATGCGTCGGGCCTCGCCATGCCTGCCAAACGCATCACCGTCAATCTCGCGCCCGCCGATCTCCCCAAGGAAGGCAGTCATTACGATCTGCCGATCGCGCTTGGCATCATGGCCGCGATTGGCGCCATTCCGCCGGACTCTCTTTCAAATTACACCGTTCTCGGCGAACTCGCGCTCGACGGAACGATCACCGCAGTTGCCGGCGTGCTCCCCGCCGCGATTGCCGCGAATGCGCGCGGCCACGGGC
>JBAUNU010000363.1:0-2598 GCA_049579405.1 Methylocella sp. | reverse complement strand
CCTTTACTTATCGGCTACCTCCCGCGCTTCCAAATGCGAAGGGATTTAGATCGTGGACGACCGGAACCCATAAACTGAAAATTCAAGGAAGGTGTGACATGAGTACGATTCTGATTATCCTCGTGCTGATTCTGCTGCTCGGAGGCGATGGCTACTATGGTCACAGCACGTATGGCGGGGCGGGGCTCGGCGGCGTTCTTGGCCTGGTATTGGTCGTTGCCGTCGTGGTCTGGTTGGTTGGCGGCTTGGGTATCGGCTGATCGGCCACCTGGTCGAGATATCCTCTATGGGACGCGGGCATCTGGGCTCGTTGATAAAGAGGCTCGGAATGATCCGGAATCTCATCGAGCGAGGTCAGCTCAAATCGTCGGACGCGGCACTCTCACCGTCCAGCACTGAAGAAAATCAATCACGACGGCTAATAAACAAACATAGGAGTGAAGATATTGGGTGCGATTCTTGACTTGGTGGGATACGTGCAGACGCCTCTCGGCGCGGTTTTGGCGATTGCCGCTGTGGCTGTTTTTTATTTTTGGGCGGTGGATCTTCGCAGATTGTGGAGCGCCAAGCGCCTTGCGGAATCGGCGCCAGGCCTTGAGCTTTATCCACCTTCGTAGAGCGACGATGTTCAACCCCGGTACCTTCTTGACACGGATGAAGAGTTGATAGAGGGCCTATCGACGCGTCGCAACATTGCTCCATTTGCCATCCACCTCTGTGGGTTTGGCCGCGCCGCCGCTCAGCGGATCGGCGGCGGCACGGAAAGCGCCTGACGCAAGGGAAAGTCTCCATAATCGATTGATTTATAACCATTTCAGCGAGACAATTCGGCCCGAATCCCAATTTTTTTGAAAGTTCCCTGTTATTTTCCCCGTTAGCAGGGAATTTCGAGTGGAGACCGGTTCGCCACTGACTGGCTCACCTCAAATCGCTGCGTATTTGTCGTTCCTAGCTCGCCCGAATAGTCTTGAAACTTCCGCGCGTTAGCTACCCGGCGAACGCATCGGCGACAATCAGAGACGCCAAATGTCTGGGTGCGGGGCGCGAACGGCCGCAAGGTCTCTCGAGGCCGTTTTCGAGTCGTCGGATGTGGAGCGTTTCGGCTGGATTTTGACGGAGGTTTAGGCGGCGAAGCCGAGGAAACAGCGCTGTTCCTTCCAGTCATGCGGCAGGTTTTTGCTCAGTCGCAGCAGCCGGCTCGGCGTCAGCGCGTTGGATTGACTGCCCGCGAGGAGCGCGCGCACGATTTCAGGGCTGAGATAGGACAACCGAACAAGCGAAGTGAGCCGGCCCTTATTCATTCCGAGGCGTCCGCTCATTGCCTCGATGCTGTCGTGCGATCCTGAGAGGAAGTGGTTTCGGATCGCGAAAGCTTCTTTGATCAGTTCGACGAGGCCGGCGTTGACTTCAGTCTCGGCGCCATTCCCGATGACGAGGCGCTTGCCCTTGCCGGCGCGCCGCACCTTCGCTTCGATCGACAGGACAACGGGATCGAGATCGGGCCGTTGGGCCCTTTCCCCCACCTGCAGCGCCGCGGCGATCTTTGCCCGGCTCAGCTGGATTTCGATCCGATCGGCCGCGGCGGTGATCCGATCGACTATTTCCTGGACAAGGCTTTTTAGCTCGACGGGCGGCATCGCAAGCCAAAGTTTGAGGGCCTTGCGCAGGGCCGCGTCAAGCGCGTACGCATCAAGATCGAGCGGCGCGAGCGCTTCACTGACATCGGTCCTGGACGACAACAACGCTCTCAGCCGGTCGAGCACTAGCGCCTCAATATCCCCCGCCGACACGCGCAACCCTTCACCGGCCAAAAGCGGCGCCGAGACATAGTAGCAGTATCGCTTGACTTTCTTTGTGGCATGGGTCGGCGTCATCCGATTGCCGTCAGAATCGACGATCAGGCCCGCCAACAAGCTCGGCGCCTCCGCGCCCACCGCCAACGCGCGCTCGCGCCGATTGGCGGCAAGCTTGTCCTGCACGATCTGCCAAAGCTCCGGATCGAGGATGGCCGTGTGCTGGCCGGGGTAGGCTGTGCCTTGGTGAGTGATTTCGCCCCGATAGATCCGGTTCTGCAGCATCAGATAGAGTGCCCCGCGGGAAAAATGTTGGCCGCCGGCCAACCGTCCGCCGGCTCCTTCACGGCGCTTGCTCACGATACCCAGCCGGTCGAGTTCGGCCTTGAGCAGCGCGACCGAGTCCAGTTCCGCATAACGCCGGAAGATCAACCGTACGGTCGCCGCCTCAGGCTCATTCACGATCAGTTTGCGGTCTTTGACATCGTAGCCTAGCGGCACGTTCCCGCCCATCCACATGCCCTTGCGTTTCGACGCCGCGATCTTGTCGCGGATGCGCTCGCCGGCGATCTCGCGCTCGAATTGGGCGAAGGAGAGCAGCATATTGAGCGTCAGGCGCCCCATGGAGGTCGTCGTGTTGAACTGCTGCGTCACCGACACGAAGGACGCATTGTGCGCATGAGCTATGGGCAAAAGTTGGTGACGGCGTAATGAGGTGAGGCGGCGTATCGTGGGGGTGGTCGAGCCTCCACTTTCCATTAGAGGAAGATACGCGTGACCCAGGATAATATCGTTAAGTTCGCCG
>JBAUNU010000362.1:0-9933 GCA_049579405.1 Methylocella sp. | reverse complement strand
GGAAACATCGATGTCCTCTCTCGTCTCCAATCCGAAAATGCCCGCCGCCTTTAGCATTCGCGTCGAGGGCATGGCCTGCGATTCCTGCGTGGAACGGGTCGAAAGGGCGATCCGGGCCACGCCCGGCATTGTCTCAGCGTCGGTCAAATCTCGCGACGAAACGCGCCGAGGTGACCTTTTCCGGGATCCCGGACATAGCTGCCGTCATCGCCGCGATCGGTGTGGCCGGCTATGAATGCATGGCTGAGAACGCCAGCTCGTAGAGCACGTCCCGAAAAAGTTGCTCGCCTTTTTCGATCAGGACGTGCTGAACCGACCCCGTCGCGACGGTACTACCGTCTCATTCCATCGGAGCATGACTCCTTACGAATGGAACCGGTTCATAAGCGTAGCCGGGCTTAGAGTTCGCGCTCGTAAATGCGGAACGTGCGGGTATGATGAGCCGGCAGGCTTCGCGCGAGATTGAGCATTGCGTGATTGGTTTCGGTAATCCAGCTGATCTCGGTCTCTTCGATCCCGGCCCCGCGGGCCTTGGTAATCGCTTCGGCAAGAAGCAGCGAAACAGCCACCGAACCGATCCGGGTTCCCCGCCAGCGGCTGGCGATGCCGATCATAGGGATCCGCGTCATCCGCGTCCCGCGGCCATGGATGCGCCAAAGCAGGCGCGCCCAGCCGGACGGCCAAAGCTTCCCGCCGAGCCCAACCAGCGCTTCATTGATGTCGGGAATTTGCGCTACGATCGCGATGTCCTCGCCCCGCCATTGGGCCATTCTGATCCAGGACGGCTTGGCAACGGGCAGGGTCAAATCCGCGATCAGCTTGGCCTCCGCGTTGCTGACCGGAATCGAACTCCAATTGTCCTTCCAGGCATCGTTGTAGAGCCGCAGCACCCGGGAAAATTCCGTTTGTCGGCGCGTCAGGGACAGGCCACAGGTTTGGATCTCCTTGGCGGAATGGAACCGGTTTGCGGTTTTAGCTACGCGTCCGGGAAAGTTCGACTCCGCTATCCGGCAGACATAAGCCAATAAATCCATGGCTTTACGAAACCCGAGCGCCTCGATGTGGTGCCCATAATAAGGCGGAGCATGGTTCGTGTGCGCGACGTGAGGCTGGTCAAACCCTTTGACGAGGAGGCCTGCTTCATGATTGATCGACAAACTGAAAGGACCGCTCATCCGCCGCAGTCCGCGCGCGCGTAAAAAACCGGAGGCATGTTGAAGGAGGGCGGCGAACACATCGCGGTCATCGATCGCGTCGATCATGCCAAATTGTCCGCAGGAATCGCGGTATTTTTCGAGATGCGCGCGGTTGACCACCGCCACGATCCGCCCGGCCGGATGGCCATCGAGAAAGGCGACAAAAGGCTGGATTTCATTTTCAAGCATCAAGGGCGACCGCTTCTTGTCGAACACCTTGAGCATCTCGTCGTGAAGCGGCTCGATCCAGCGCGAATTGCCGCTCTGAGCGCGTTTCCCCGCTGCCATGAAAGCTTCGACGTCGGCCGCGCTTTGAACCTTCCGCACCAATAGTGCGGTCATCCTGGACCGCCTTGCGGAAATCCCGGTATGTTTTGCATGGCCGGGTTCGCGTTGACTTCTTTCATTGCCTCCTCGATCGCTTGAATTGTTTCATCTATCTGTTCGGCGCAATGCTCGGAGGTAAGAAAGAAACGCAGCCGCGCGGCGCGCTCGGGAACCGCTGGGTGAATAATGGGCTGCACATTGATGCCGCGCTCAAAAAGTCCTTGGCTTAGAGCCACGGCAAAAACCGAATTGCCGGCCATAATGGGGATAATCGCGAAACCGGCGCTCGTTCCCGTATTCCATCCTCGCGTCTTGGCGGCATCGAAAAACAAGCGGCTGATACGGCGCAATCTTTCGACCCGGCCGGGTTCGCGATGCAGGATGGCAAGGGCCGCCGAGGCGGCGGCCGCCAGCGGCGGCGAAAGGCCGACCGAGTAGACGAACCCGCCCGATATGCATTTCAGATATTCCACGAGCGCGGTAGAACCGGCAATGAAACCGCCACATCCGGCAAGCGTTTTCGACAGCGTCCCCATCCAGATATCCACATCGCGCGGGTCCGTGCCAGAGTGATCGAATAACCCGTATCCCTTCGGGCCAAGCACCCCGAGACCATGCGCGTCGTCAACCATCAGCCAGGCGTTATGCCGCCGCTTTATCTCAACGAGCATTGGCAAGTCGGGAACATCGCCGTCCATGCTGTAAAGGCCTTCAACGACGATCAGCACACGCTCGAACCGCCGCCGGATCGACGCCAGCAGCAAATCCAGTGCCATGAAATCACGGTGCGGAAACGAACGCCGCTCGGCACGGGACAAAGTCGCGCCGGCCAGGATGCTGTTGTGGGCAAGACTTTCGTGGACGACCAAATCCTTCGGCCCGAGAATGGCGCCGATGGTGGAAACATTGGTCGCGTGACCGCTGACAAAAACGACGCAATCTTCCTGACCATAATGTTGCGCCAAGGCCCCCTCGAGCGCCCGGTGCCCCGGCCGTTCGCCAGCGACCAGCCGGCTCGCGGACGCCGACGTGCCGAATGCGTCTATGGCGGCATGCGCGGCTTCCCGGACCTCCGGATGATGGTTCAGGCCAAGATAATCATATGATGAATAATTGATGAATTGACGCCCGCCTATGAGGGTCGTCGCGCCGGCAGCGGTTTCATGGAGGCGAAAATAGGGATTGTCGAGGCCAACCACGGCCGCCATCGACCGCTGAAGTTTAAGTTCGCGATACCCTGCCAGATTTTGAAAGTCCATCACGCCGTTCGGAGATGGTGGGACCGGCGCCCGCGCAATTTGCGTCGTGGCACCGGCTGCCTGAGCGTCAAGGCGGTTTTGAACCATCTCCTCGAGGAGCCGCCGGCCCTGTTCATCCAACCCAGTTCGATCTTGCGACGTCATGCAAATTTCCTGGGGCTAGGCGACGGCCCGGGCGAGGGAGTCGATTCATTCGTGAACGGACGTGGAAGAAGCTTGGTTATTTCAGGCAATATGTCAACGCCGTCTTTGGCCGGCTCGCGCGGGATTCCGCGCTTGCCATTGGCGGACGCGGGGCAAAACGTTCCGCGCGGGCACCGCGTTTAATTAGGCCGGCGGCGAATGACCTTGGCCGGGCCAATCTGGTCGAGGCAACAACTACGCACTTTCGAGGTGCGGGACAATTCGGCGATGTTAGGGCTGCGGTTAGACAAGGGCCTGCATTGGCGCGAGGATAGGTCTACGATTGTAATTGTCCGCGCAGCGCCGTTTCACAGAGGCGGTGGCCGCCTTGGGGGTAGGAATTCGCGGCTCAAGCTTGTTGGATCTGGAAGGTCCGTGCCTATAAATACCACTCGAGCCGCCGCAACAAGATCCCCAAGGCGCACTACCGGGTGAGGAACGGGCCGGCACGCGCAGCCGGGAAAACGAGAAGATGCCGGGGGCCTTATCCGCGAGCGGCGATGGTTTTGAGTTCCCGCAGAACGCTGTTTACGAAGCCGGGATGGTCTGGTGCGCGCAGGGACGCGGATTGCGCCGCAACACCGCGCAGATAGGCTGCGATCTCGCTTGTGTCTTGTGGGAATTGGTGCCCTTGCCCGCCAAGGAAACATCGCAACTTTTCAACGCAATCCGCAAGCTCCTTGTTCCTTGTGAATGCGGGGCGCCTGCGGCCGCCTGCATGCGATCGAATCTCATATTCGAAAACGGTTTGGGCAAGGCTCAACCAGATGACCCGCGTTTCGCACGGCGCGCTGCCGAAAATCGAGAGTTTGATGGCGATTGCTTCTTGCACGCCTTGCGCATCGCGCTCGCCTTCCAGGGTTAAACTCCCTGGTGGCCGCCTGTGCTTGTTAAGGGCACGCGGACAGAAGGCGATTTTTCCCTTGCGCAGGCACGCGACGTAAATGGCCCAGTCACCGCAATAGCGGAAATTCCCGGCCGCGCTTAAACTTTCGTTGAGCGCATCGCGCCGGAATAGAACCGCGCTTACGTTGGGAATTGTATTTTTGATGGCAAGAGCATCGGCGATTTCACGCGGACCGGTCTCGACGTATCCGGCCAGCCATTTAGTTTCGCTGAGGGAATCGGTATAGAAGCGGTAGGTCGAAGAGAGGGTTTCTCCGTCCGTTCCGATCACTTCGGAATCGCAATAGGCGACGGCAATATCCGGATCCATAAAGGCGGCGGCCATGCGCTCGAGAAAGCGAGGGCAAGACGAATCGTCGCTCTCCGCGATCCAGATGAGGTCCCCGGCGGCGCTTTCGATCCCCTTTGCCCATTGCTTAAGAGGCGAGCCGCTATTCGTCGCATTTGCTGCGATCGTGAAGTGAATTGGCGACCGCGCCTGCCATGCCCGCGCGATCTCCAAGCTGCCGTCGCTCGACCCATCGTCGAGAAAGATAATTTCGTCCGGCCTCAATCGTTGCTCGAGAATCGACGCGAGCCTCTCATCGAGATAACGCGCGTGATTGTAGTTTGGAACGATCACGGAAATTGTCATGGGACGGGATAGGCGGTAGGCGGCGCGATGGGCCAGGAGTTCCGCCCAATCCGCGGCGGCGAGAGGCCTTGCTTCCATGAGATTGTGGTACGGCAGACCGATGTTCGCGCATGTCCTGGCGAGCGGCAAGGCGGCGCACGCTGCCTCGCAAACGAGCCCCGTCGGGTCCCGGAACTTCATTGCGCGCAGCACGCGCTCGAGGACAACGCTCCAGTCGGCCAAAGCTAGGTCGAGTCGCGACAAGCCGAGGATCGCAACTCCTGGGATCGAATCCACAGAAGCGTCGGTCACGCAATAAACGTCCAGTTCCGGCAGTGTGACGAGCGTCGTTAAGAGTTGCGTCAGTTCGGACGTTTCCCTTCCGGCGACCTCTCCAACATCGACGATCAATATGCGAAACGGCGCCTCGATCGCCTCGGGTGCAGGGATCGATTTTTGCCAGGGAAGTTCCTCAAAATAGGCACTTGGGGACGCGGGTGGCGGAAGAACCGGATGGGTGCTGTGCCACCCATCGCGCCCCCGCTCGGCATAAAAAGCCAGCGCCGTCTCGCGCGCCGCGCCTTGCCCGGAATGGGCCGCGACATAAAACTCCGTGTCGAAAAAACGGCAGGGGTCGCGGCCTTCGCGAGCGCCAATCGCCAGATAATGGTGCAGCGGCTCCATGGCCTCGTCCCGCGCATCGGCATTCTTCATCCAGTACCATGCCGAATCGAAAAGCGGACCAGGCGAGCGGCCGTCCCTGGCTCCAGACGCCACGAAATGGAGAAACGGGTCGAAGCCCGCGCGCCTCACGTCAGGATTGTTTTTCAAATACCATGCCCGGTCGAACAGGGGCGTCGGGGCAAGGCCGCGCGGCAGCCCGTAGGCCACGAAATGTCCGAGCGGCGTCAATCCGCCGGTGCCGCCCGCGGTTTTTCGATAGAATGCGGTTGAAAAATAGGGAGACGGCTCGATGCCCTCCCGCGCACCGTGATTTATGTAATCAATGAGCGGATTTTGATCGCGCTGATGCGGGCCGCGCCCGTTCCTGTACCAAGCTGGATCGAATAAAAGATGTGGCCTGTAACCCCGGTCCGCGCCGCTGAGCAGATAGTGCATGATCGGATCTAATCCCGCCACGCCGCTCTCGGGATATTCGGCCTGGTACCATTTGCGATCGAAGATCCGGCTTCGCGCAATGAGCCGCCTCCTGCGGACCCGCGAAAGACTCGTGAGCGGTTTTTGTAAGTTCAGCAACATGGCCGTTCCCGATGCAATTCGGGCGATGAATTGAAGCGCTTTATACTCGCCTTCGATCAGATGCGCCGACATAGTTTGAGCATAGTTGACCGGTTTGCAATCTTTCAGATTTCATGGAATCTTTCTTGCCGGTCTCGAGCCTCTGGGCACCCTGGAAAATGCCGCCTCAAGAACGCGCACCCGCCTGTCCGGTCACAGGGCGCCCGGCCGTCCGCCATGTCCAGTGGGTGACGGCCCGTCTCCTCACCGACCTTTGGCGTATCGAGTTCAAGACGGACGCACGGCCGAGCTTCCGCGGCATCGATCGATTCGGATTGTGGGAGTCGCAGGCGGGTCTCTATTTCTTCGATCCTCCGCTTGAGGGAGACCGCGCGTTTTATGCCGAGTTCTACGCAAGGCTGAACGCCAAAAAGCTTTTTTCACACCACGCCATTCGCCACGAGTTTCTGATTGCCGCGCGGCGCATCGAAGCGGGAGCTCGCGTCCTTGATGTCGGATGCGGGTTTGCGAACTTCCGGTCATGCGTGCCGCAGGCGGCTTACACGGGGCTCGACCCGCACTTCGCCGAAGGCGGCGCGATCGATGGGGTGCGTAATGAAACGCTCGCTGAGCATCTTGTCGAGCATGCGGGATTTTATGATGCCGTCTGCGCGTTCGAAGTCCTCGAGCATGTCAGGGCGCCCGCGACCATGTTCGCTCAGATGGCGCAAGCGGTGAAACCTGGCGGCCTTATCTTCGTTGGCGTGCCGCACGTTCCGTCGGCAATGACCCGCATACCGAATTTCCTGCTCAATGCGCCGCCCCATCATCTCACATGGTGGACAAGATCCGCTCTCGCCGAATTGGCAAAAGGCGCCAACGCCGTCGTTGACAACATCGAGCATGTCCCTTGGGGTGGCCACGATTCTCTCGTATATTGGATCGAGCGTTGCACCACCGTCAAATGCAGCGGGGCGCATTTCCGCGGTGCGTGGTCCTGGCACGCAGCTGCGGCAGTCGGCCTGCTCGGCGGCCGAGTTGCTCACCGGTTACTTGGCACTCCGGCAGCCAAGGACGAGGGCGCGGGGCTGCTGTTGACGGCGCGACGACCAAAAGATGCAAATTGAGTCACGCTGGTTCGCTGGCGCGCCCCTTGGCCTCATTGACAGCCATGGGCTGGCCCTTTCATTCAGCTAGGGCGAGGTAGGCCACGTCATGATAATGAATACGGTTATCGATGTTCTGTTTGTCGCATGGGCCGCGATCGCGGTTTTGAGTACGCTTTCGGCGTGGCGCTACACATGGGGTCTTCCTCTGAGCGAAATTCCTGGGAGTACGCCCCCTGTCGCCGTCATCGTAGCCGTGAAGAACGCTTCGGAAGTTTCGCGTGCGTTCTTCGAGCGGCTACGCCATCAAGCCTATCCAGACTATCGAATCATCGCCGCGGTCGAGTCCGAAGAAGATCCCGCCTTCGCGATGGTAACGGAGGAATCGAAACGGCCGGGAGCGCCCCTCCGCACGGTCGTCGCCGGTCAATCCGGACGGACCGGTCAGAAGGTCTGGAATTTGCTCGCCGCCCTTGACGCAATCGAGCCCAGCGACGAGATCGTGGCTTTCGTCGACGCGGACACGCTGCCGGCGCCCAAGTGGCTTTCCCGGCTCGTTGCCGGGCTAGTCAATACGGGGCGTGACGCGGTCACCGGTTACCGCTGGATCATCCCGGCCGACAACCGGGTGAGTTCGGCCGTTGTCGCGGCGGCGAATGCGTCCGTTGTGACGGTGCCGAGACTGCCTTCGATCATTAACCATTGCTGGGGCGGCACCATGGCCATGCGGCGCAAAACTCTGGAGCGCATCGATATCCGCCGCTATTGGGCCGGGGCGATCAGCGATGACGCGCAAATGACACGCGCCTTCGAGGACGCAGGGTACGAGGTCTATTCGCCGCGCCAGAACCTCCTTCTCTCGCCCGTGGCCATGAGTTGGAGCGAAGCTCTATCGTTTGGGCGGCGACAATACCGCATCGCGTTACTACATAGTCCTGGCATTTGGGCGCTGGCGGCGCTCGGAACGCTCGTCCCGATCGCCGCCGCATTCGCCGCGCTGAGCATGGCCTTGCAAGGGAGTGTCCTTGCCATCGCCCTGATTGGCGTATCTCTCGTTTTGGGCGAGGTGCGTTATCATTGCCGGCGCAGAATCTTCATCGCTCTCTGGGGGGAGGCAACCGCCGCCGGACGCGCAAATTACTGGCGGGTCGAACGGTGGCTGCGCCCCCTTTGGTGGAGCTTCCATGCGGTGTGCGTGTTTTCGGCACCCGGCTCCCGCCATATTCGCTGGGCCGGCATTGATTACCGGGTTCGAGGGCCGCAGGATGTCGAAGTGTCGAGACCGCCGACCGCACAGCCCTAGATGAGCGGCCGCCGCTAGATCATTATCCGGTCAGGCAGAGCTGGCTTTGCTCTCAGCCGGGCGATCCGTGCCGGAACCGGCGGGTGGGAATAATAAAACAAGGCGTAGAGCGCATCTGGCGTCAGCGTTGAAAGATTGTCCCGCGCGAGCCTCGTCAAGGCGCTGATCATGGGCGCGGAACCAGCCATCGCCTTCGCGAAATTGTCGGCCTGATACTCGGCGCGGCGCGACAGCCAGCTTGTCAGCGGCGACAGCAAATGCAACACGGGTCCCATCGCGGTCAGGACCACGATCAAGACCACGCCGGGATCGGATGGCAGGCCGAACGCCCCTGCCAATCCGCCGGCGGCGAAGGCCCAATGAAGGACACCAAAACCGAGAAACGCGAGCGCCGCCGTCTCGGCAATGCGCTGACCGATATGACCGAGTTTATAGTGCCCCAATTCATGGGCGAGAATCGACAAAATTTCATCAGGCGTATGGTTTTGCAAAAGCGTATCGAAGAAGACGATGCGCTTGGCCTTTCCGAAGCCGGTGAAATAGGCGTTGCCGTGCGTCGAACGCCGGGAGGCGTCCATGACGTAGAGCCCCTTCGATGCGAAACCGCATTTGGCAAGAAGCGCTTCGACGCGCGACTTCAATTCTCCGTCCGGCATGGGCGTGAACTTATTAAACAGCGGCGCGATGACCGCGGGATAAATCACGCTCATGGCGATCGTCAGAGCCATAAACGCCGCCCAGCCAAGGAGCCACCAGGTGCCGGGCATGACGCGCAGCAGAAAGAACAGACCGTAAAGCAAAGGGACCCCAAGGAGAGCCGAAAGCGCCACGCCTTTCATCCGGTCGCGCAGAAACATCGCCGGGGTCGCGCGGTTGAAGCCGAACCGGGCTTCCAGCGCGAAGGTGCTGTAAATCGAGAAAGGCAGATAAAGAACGCGCCCAGCCAGCAAGAACGCAACCACGACGGCGACGGCGCGAGAGATGCCGGGAGCAATGAATTGCGCCACCAACGCGTAAAGCGGACCGAGCAAGACAATCAGCCAAAGCACCGCGAGGACGGTGTCGAAGATGGTTTCGGCGATCTCCAGCCGCAAGCGGGCCAGGGTGTAGGCGGCCGCGCGCCGGTGTTCCTCGGCGCTGATCCAGCCGGCAAACCCGTCCGGAACGTGCTCGCGATGCGCGGCAACCGCGGCTGTCTGACGGCACATCAGGGAGATACCGAGCGCCCCTGATAGGACAATGGCCAAAATAATCGCAATAGGGATCATCTGCTGATTCCTCGGATGCCTGCGGAGGTTATATAGGACAAGATACCTGGTGGAAAACACCCATGCGAGGTTCTCTCGGCAAAGGAATGGTCATCATGGATTTGGCGCCCATCGCAGCTGCTTGGCAGCCGCGGCTCCTTGGACTCTTGCGGATCGTCACGGCCCTGCTGCTTCTCCAGCACGGCACGGCGAAGCTGTTCGGCTTTCCGCATGTCGCAATGTTCGATAACGTTCGGCTCATGTCGCTCTTGGGCATCGCGGGCGTTCTGGAGTTCGCCGGCGGCGTTCTGCTTCTCCTCGGCATATGCACCCGCCCGGTTGCTTTCATCCTCTCCGGCGAAATGGCGTTTGCCTATTTTCTCGCGCACGCGCAAAAAAGCTTCTTTCCCATTCTCAACCACGGCGAGCTTGCGGTCCTCTATTGCTTTGTCCTCCTTTATCTCGCCGCGGCGGGTGGCGGCGCGTGGAGACTAACGAGTGACAGGATCACGCCGCCTTCCATTTGATCGAACAGCCGATGGACGGAATTTGGC
>JBAUNU010000361.1:0-2145 GCA_049579405.1 Methylocella sp. | reverse complement strand
CGGTTATTTCGCCGCGCCGCGATCGCCGGTTCGCTTCTCGCGATCTTGCTCATCGCCGCGGTGGCTCTCTCGAACCCCTTAACGCACCGGCGGGGCGGCATTTCCGTCGGCCGGGCCGCGCTTGACGGCACGAAAATCACCCTGGATTTTCCAAAAATCTCGGGGGTTCAGAGGGACGGCCACCCGTTTGAGATCAAGGCGCGTTCCGGAAGCCAGGACACTGCGGCAACGGACATCATCGAACTGCTTGGCATCGATTCCAAGATCGGGGCGGCGGACGCCTCGACAACATGGGTGAGCGCCGCGCGGGGCATCTACGACAGCCTGCACGACAAAATGACATTGGAAGGCGACATTCGAATCAAAAGCAGCACGGGTTACGACATTTGGCTGAGAACCGCACGGATTGATTTCGCCACCGGCGGCCTTGTCTCCGAGGAACCGGTCAGAGTCCTTCTCGACGGCGGGACGATCGCGGCGAAGCAATTGGATATCAGCGACAATGGCCACAAAGTCTCATTCGATGGCGAGGTGACCTCAATAATCGACACCGGGGCGGGGGAGGCCGAAGCCGCCAGCGTCTTGCTGGAGAGCGGAAAATGACCGGGCGCTTGGGGCCGGCCGTTCTCGCTTTTCTTATTTCAGCTTTGGCGGTCTTCCCGGCGTTTGCGCAACAGCCGCGCTCCGGCGCGATTCTGCCGGGCGTCAATTCCAAGGAACCCGTCAATATCGCCGCCGCCAAACTGGATTATTTCGACAAGGAACAAAAGCTTGTCTACACCGGCAACGTCGTCGCGACGCAAGGCGACAGCAAGCTCCAGGCGCGCACGCTGGTTATTTTCCTGACGCCGAAGGATCCCACGGCAGCGCCCGGAGCGCCGTCGTCATCGAGCCAGATTCGCCACGCGGAAGCGGCGGGACCGGTGACCATCGTTTCCAAGGACCAGATAGGGACTGGCGACAGCGGCATCTATGAAAAATCCGAAAACAAGGTGTATCTCATCGGCAACGTGACATTAACGCAGGGGTCAAGTGTCACCAAGGGCGACAAATTGATCTATGATTTGAAGGCCAATGAGGCGGTGGTAACCGGCCGGGTCAGGAGCATGTTTCTGCCGGGTGGCGGCACCGGAGACACGAAAGAGCCAAGGCCGGCGAGACCGGGCGGCGGCGTCCCGATGCCCGATCGCTCGGCAAAGTCTTCCTGACGAGGAGCTTGCGCTGGGCGCGGCAAAACTCTCGCTGGCTACCCCCAGGCTGTGCAAAAACGTCCGTCGGCGCCAACGTAAAGCGGAAGGAAAGGTCGGCGTGGGCGAGGATTACGGACTGCCCGGCACCAACTCCGGCTTTAGCTTGCGTTTGAAATCCAAGCTGACGACGATGACATGATGACATAGAGTGGAGAAGATTACATGGCGCGGGTATTGTTCATCGGCCAGCAGCCGGAAACGGTGGACTTTTCGGATCCCGCCATACCGCCCGGCTTCAATGCTGAGAAGATCCATGCCGGAATTGCGATCGCCATGGCCAAAATGGCGGAGCGGGGATGGCAGGCCGACGCTTCTATGATCCCACCCGACGAGACAGGTGGCCTCATGCTGGAGAAACAACTGGCAACGACGACCTATGACTGCGCGGTAATCGGAGCCGGCATTCGACTCCCGCCGAAAAGCCTGTTGTTGCTCGAGACTGTAATCAACGCTGTACGTAAGGCCGCGCCCAACGCGCCCATTGCATTCAACACGCGGCCCGAGGACACGGCCGAAGCCGCTGCTCGCTGGTTACGAGCCGTTTGATCGCCGCGCACCGCTCCGTGCCATTGGCGAACAGCGGCGTAATAGCATTGAAAGGATGGGCTCAAATCGCGATGTAGTCGAATGCCATGAATTTGTGAGTGATGAGTTGTCAGTTTTCTATCGCGACGTTCCTGCCGCTCTCGGCTGGCTCACCCGCGCCTTCGGTTTCGCCGAGACAATGGGGCGGCTACGCCGAATGGCGGCACGCATTGCGAGATGACTCTCGATGGCCAGCGCATTATGATGTGGCAGGCAGCACGGAATGGCGAATGGGGAGCGCTCACGCGGCTGACGCGGCAACCCAGGGCATTTTCATCTATTTGGCCGATGTCGACGCGCACTACGAACG
>JBAUNU010000360.1:0-8644 GCA_049579405.1 Methylocella sp. | reverse complement strand
CCGTAGCGCAAGCCGACATTTTCAAAACGGACCAAGCAAGACCTCGTTTTCGGCCCCGGTGTTTCGCCTTTTGGATGTCTACACTTTAAAGACAAATTAAAGCGAAATTTCGAGCGAGCGGGGCGCAATGCCGGATACGGTTTTATCGCGTCGAACTACGAGCTAGTAACGACGTCGGTTGCGGGGTCGGCGCCGGCGAAGACGCGGGCTGCAATAGGCCCTGCATGTTCTTGCGTTTGGCGAAATAATAATAGCCGCCGCGGAAGAGCGCCGCGGCGCGGTCCTCATTGCCGTCCGCGAGCCGATAGGCATTGGCGAGATAAGGGACGGCGTACATCAGGTTGGTTTGCGCGTCGAGAAGTCCCCGCGCGTCCCCTCTATACCCCATCTCACGCGCCGTCACATATTTGATCTGCATCAGGCCGAAACAATGGTGGTGGACGACGTGCGGATTATAGCGGCTTTCGCGCATCACGATGCGATGAACTAAGGCTTCCGGGACGCCATGAATCTCGGCCTCGCGGGCAATCATCTGGTCGTAGGTGGTTGGCCGCTGCGCCGGACCCGCGAAACACATCGAACCAGCCAGCAACGCGGCGGCGGCGGCCAACGGAATGCGAAGCACTGGTAAAGCCTGCATCCGTTGCCTGTGAACGCCGATTAAGGCCCCAGAATGGCGCTCCGCGCGGCGTCAGATTTGGCGTGCGATCATCATGTTCTTGATTTCGGCGATCGCTTTCGCCGGGTTCAGCCCCTTGGGGCAGGCCTTGGCGCAATTCATGATCGTGTGGCAGCGATAAAGGCGGAAAGGATCCTCGACATTGTCGAGCCGCTCGCCGGTTGCTTCGTCGCGCGAATCGATGAGCCAGCGGTAGGCTTGCAACAACACGGCGGGGCCGAGATAGCGATCGCCGTTCCACCAATAACTCGGGCAGGATGTCGAGCAGCAGGCGCAAAGGATACATTCGTAAAGCCCGTCGAGTTTTCCGCGGTCCTGTGGCGACTGCAGCCATTCTTTTTCAGGCGTTGGCGAGGTTGTTTGCAGCCAGGGCTCGATCAAGGCGTGCTGCGCGTAAAACACGGAGAGGTCCGGCACGAGATCTTTCACCACCGGCAAATGCGGCAAGGGATAAATTTTAACCGCGCCCTTGACGTCGTCCATGGATATGGTGCAGGCGAGCGTATTCGTCCCGTCGATATTCATCGCGCACGACCCGCAAATGCCTTCCCGGCAAGAGCGCCGGAAGGTGAGCGCCGGATCGATCTTGGATTTTATCCAAATCAACGCATCGAGAACCATCGGGCCGCAATCGCTTCGATCGACGAAATAAGTGTCGACGCGCGGGTTCTGGTTATCGTCCGGATTCCAGCGATAGACGCGGAACTCCGTGAGATTCTTGGCGTCGCCGTGCTTAGGCCACGTTTTGCCGGTGCTGACGCGCGAATTGGCGGGAAGCGCGAGTTGGACCATCTGGTTCTGTTACCTCTTCCCTCAATACACGCGCTTTTTCGGCTCGATATATGGCATCTCGTTGGTCATCGTAAAACTGTGCACCGGGCGGTAATCGATCGAAACCGTGCGGGCATAGGGGTCGATCGAGGCGAGCGTGTGTTTCATCCAGCTCGCGTCGTCGCGTGCGGGAAAATCTTCCCGCGCATGGGCGCCGCGGGATTCGGTACGGCGCACCGCGCCATCCATGGTCACGACCGCTTGGACAATGAGATTGTCGAATTCCAAGGTCTCGATGAGGTCGGAATTCCAAATCATTGAACGGTCGGTGACCGAAATCTGGTCCCTCGCGGCCCAGACCTCGTGGATAAGCTTCGAGCCCTCCTCCAATGTCGGCCCGGTGCGATAGACCGAGCAATGGCTTTGCATCAGCTTCTGCATCCTGAGGCGCAGCTCGGCGGTCGGAAGCTTGCCCTTGGCATGGCGAAAACGGTCGAGGCGGGAAAGCGCCTGGTCGGCGGAACCTGCCGGAAGCCCGGCCTGTTTGCCACCCGCCGTCACGAGTTCCGCGGCGCGCAGGCCGGCGGCGCGGCCGAAGACGAGAAGATCGATAAGCGAATTCGAGCCGAGCCGGTTGGCACCATGGACGGAGACGCAGGCGGCCTCGCCGATCGCCATGAGTCCGGGCACAATCGAATCGGGGTCGCCGTCTTTCTTGATGATCACCTCGCCATGAAAATTGGCCGGAATGCCGCCCATGTTGTAATGCGCGGTGGGCAGCACCGGGATCGGTTCCTTGGTCACGTTCACGCCGGCGAAAATCCTGGCGCTTTCGGAGATTCCGGGCAGGCGTTCGTGCAGGATTTTGGGATCGAGGTGTTCGAGGTGCAGATAGATATGGTCCTTGTTCTTGCCACAGCCGCGCCCCTCGCGGATCTCGACGGTCATCGCACGCGACACCATATCGCGCGGGGCGAGGTCCTTCACCGAAGGCGCGTAGCGCTCCATGAAGCGTTCGCCCTGGGAATTGGCCAAATAGCCCCCTTCTCCGCGCGCGCCTTCGGTGATGAGGCAGCCGGCGCCGTAAATGCCGGTCGGATGGAACTGCACGAATTCCATGTCCTGCAAGGCGAGCCCGGCGCGTAGCACCATGGCGTTGCCGTCGCCGGTACAAATATGCGCCGAGGTAGCCGAGAAATAAGCGCGGCCGTAGCCTCCGGTCGCCAGGATCACAAGTTGCGAACGGAAGCGGTGAATGGTGCCGTCGTCGAGCTTCATGCAGACGACGCCGCGGCAGCAGCCGTTCTCCATGATCAGGTCGATCGCGAAGAATTCGACGAAGAATTCGGTCTGGTAACGCAACGCCTGGCCGTAGAGCGTATGCAGCATCGCGTGGCCGGTCCGGTCGGCCGCCGCACAGGTGCGCTGCGCCGGCGGACCCTTGCCGAACTTGGTGGTCATTCCGCCGAACGGGCGCTGGTAGATGCGGCCGTCCTCGGTGCGAGAGAACGGCACGCCCCAATGCTCGAGTTCATACACGGCGGCCGGCGCATTGCGGCAGAGATATTCGATCGAATCCTGATCGCCGAGCCAATCCGACCCCTTGACTGTGTCGTACATGTGCCATCTCCAATCATCTGGCCCCATGTTGCCGAGCGCCGCCGCGACGCCGCCTTGCGCCGCGACCGTGTGCGAGCGCGTCGGAAATACCTTGGTGATGCAGGCCGTCCGCAACCCCGCTTGCGAACAGCCAACCGTCGCCCGCAGTCCCGCGCCGCCGGCGCCAACGACGACGACGTCGAACGTATGGTCGGTAATCGGATAGGCGGCGCCGTTACGAGCCGGAGCGGCATTGCCGTTGAATGTGGAGTTGGATGTCATGCCATCTTTCGAAATTTCTTTTTGATTTACGCGATAATCGCGTGGGGCGGCCCCTCAGGTGAAGCTCAGTTTCAAGACCGCGCAAATGCAAGCCAAGGCGACGCAAACCGATAAAAAAAGATTGGCGATCAACGTCCACTCCTTCAGCTGAGCGGCATGCACATAATCGTCGATAATTGACTGCATTCCGAGCTTCATGTGGAAGACCCCGGACAAGATGAAGAGAAGCATCAAGATCGCGGGAAGGGGATGTCCGAGTTCGGCGCGCACCGCCGCGTAATCCTTGCCGGCCAGCGACAAGACGATTGCGACAAATGCGATCGACAAGGGGATAAGCGCGACCGAGGTGATGCGCATGTGCCATGCGTCCGCGGTACCGGATTTGGCGGAGCCGAGAAAGCGCACCCTGCGCATCGCGGGACGCACCGGCGCGGGACTTTTCGCCATGACTGCCTATTCCTCCCATGCCTTCCTGGCATCGTTTCGGATTTGGCAATCCGCCGGTTGGCGGCGCCGGCCAGGACGATTCTAATAAACCAGATAAGCGATCGTCCAGACGGTTACCGTCAGGACGATGCCGCCGAATAAGGTGGCCAGCGCCAGCCATTCGCGTTGCGGATGCTCAAAGCCATGGCCTGTGTCCCAAATGGAGTGACGTATGCCGCCGAGAAGGTGATGGAACAGGGCCCACGTGAAACCGAAGAGAATCAGTTTCCCGCCGGCCGAATTTAGGCAATAGGCAGCCGCATCGTAGGCGCCGCCGCCGGTGGACACGGCAATTAAAAACCACGCGAGCAACAAGGTGCCGAAATAGAGCGCTGCCCCCGTGATGCGATGCGCAATCGACATCATCATGGTCAGCATCGGGCGATAGATTTGCAGATGGGGCGACAGCGGCCGGCGTTTCTCGATGACGCTCGCGCCGGACTCCCGCTCTGTCATGGAGCTCTACCCCCTCAAAATTCGTTGCCCCTTTCCCTAATGCAATTGACCCTCCAGGGCAACGCATACATCCAACGCATACTTTGAAGACTTCAGAACCCCCCGAATTCCGGCGCGCGCTTGGGGGCGCACCGGCCTGAACGGAACCGTCGCCAAGCCGGATTAGCCGAATTGTCCCGGCGCAGAAAACCTCCGTGCTTTTTCCTTATTGAGGCTCCCCAGTATAGGCTATCATGCCTTGATGCTCCCTGGCACAAATTTGGCTCGGCAAGAAAAATCGAAGCGCCGATGGCTTGGAAGACATGGACGCGCGAGGCCGCAAATTAATCCCGTTTGTGCTTGGTGCCGGTTCGCTGGCGGGAGCCTGCTGGTTATTGTTTGCCTTCGCGGGGTTTCCGTCGGCCGCCTTGGCGGCGGCGGGCCGCGTCACCATCGTGTCGGACGGTGTCCCGCGGACCGCCATCCTCGTCCAGCACCGGCGCCTCAAGCAAGGGCGCCGGCCGGCCGTCATAATCCTGCGCGGCGGCAGGGAGAAGGGCGCGCGCCTCCGGCGGATATTCGGCTTTGAAGATATGGCGCGGTCATCCGGTGCGGTCCTGATATATCCGGAGCCTCTAGCCGGGCGTTGGGCGGACGCGCCCGGACCCGAGGCGCGCCGCGATTCGGTCTTCATCCGTGATTTGATCGCGAAGTTCGTCGCCCGTGGAATTGCCGACCGGAGCAAGGTCTTTCTCGTCGGCATAGCCACTGGGGGGAGGATGGCTTTGCGCCTTGCGTGCGACGAAAAGAACGTCTTCGCGGGGATGGCGGTTGTTGGGGCTGGCCTGCCGTCCGATCTCGAAGCGTCCTGCAAACCGGCGCATCCGATTCCCTTTATGATGATCGTCGGCACCGCCGATACCGGGAGTCCCGTTGCTGACGGCAAGGCCGGTTTGCCGCATGGCAAGACGGAGCTTCTCTCCCCCGGCGCGACGCTAGGTCTCTTCGGCAAGGCTGCGCGCTGCGGCGGGGGCATGACGACCACGATCTTCCCCGACAAGGACCTTCACGATGGCACGCGCGCCTACCTCGACAAGCTGAACAATTGCGAAGTCCCGGTCGAGGCGGTCCGGATCGAAGCGGGCGGTCAGGCGCTACCTGGTCTTTCGAGCGAGGGAGGACCCGGGCATGGCCTCGCCAAGGGCGATGTTAATAGCGCGAAGCTCGTTTGGGATTTTTTCCGCCCCCTCGGCGGCTGAGTCCGGGCTCCTGCGTGAGGGGGATCATCGCAGCGCGCCATTCGAAAAGCCATTGACCCGGCTGGACGGCGAGCTTTTTTGAGCGGATCCGCCAGCGCTTCGGCATGTGTGGCGGTCTTGCCCGCTCTTTCGGTCGCCGGTGGTCTGGTCTGGTGGAACTGGGACGGCATCGAAGCGGCCCGGGGTCGAGTGGTCCGCGGGTGGGTCCGCCAAAAGCTGCTCCCCGCCGCGCCTGTTGGGCAAACCTCATTTAGGACGCCCCGGCCGGCTTGCAGCAGGTCAGCAACATTGCGGTGGAATGCCGTTCTGAAATATTGCCTAAAACGTTTGCGCCATCCGGGCTATAGGGCCCAGGCTTTTGCCGCCCTATTCCCCAGACCTCAACCCGTCGAACAGGTCTTTTCTGCGACGGCACCGCTTATCTGATTTCGTCCTATCCGAACCTATCGGCCGTTCTCGGCACCACGTGGAACACAACAGCGCCGTCCGGGAGCTTCAATGTTCCAGATCTGCGAGGTTCCTTCGTTCGCGGTCCCGACGCCGGCAAGGGCCTCGATTCGTCGCGTGTGTTCGCTTCCTATCAGGCATACTCACGGAATCACTGATCCTGGCTATCAGCATCCTTATGTTTCGGGGCTCGGTGGCGGAGGGCTTTCAGGAGGCGGAAGTTCTGGAACGAATGGTGAGGAAACCGGAATAGTTGGCACTGGGATAACATCGTCTCCGTTACTCCCACGGAGCAGGCCACAGGCAGCACGGAAACTGCGCCTAAGAACTGGGCCATGCCATTCATCATAAGGACGTAGGCCGATGGTCGCTGGTCAAATAATCGTCTTTCCACCCATCGCGGGGCCGCTTCCATTCGCAACCGTAGCCCAGCTCAAGCAAGGGCTGGCGGTGGTCGATCCCGGAGGCCTCGTGAAGCTCAATCTGCCGTCGATCCGACGAACCCAATCAAGATAGGTTGGTACGAAGATCAATTTCCGAATAGCGGTACCCTCTATAATTTCATCGCCTCGCAGCTCGGATATTCGACATCGGCAATGATCGCCTTTTACGCTACTCTCTCCGGATATCCAGCGAGACCATGAACACAACTCTTCAGGCCTGCTTCTTAGGGCGATTATCCGGCGCTTGGCATAAGCCTCTAAGCATGGTAGTATCCTTCCATCATAAGGAGGATGCCATGGCGCGCCGCAAGCAACCAAAGCCAGTTCATCAGCTTACCCTCTCTGAATTTGATGCGATGTTTCCAAACGAAGACGCTTGCAAGACGTATTTGCAAGCGCGCCGCTGGCCACAAGGCGTTTGCTGCCCGCGTTGCGGCAATCCGGCTGTATATGACCTGCCGTCGCGCAAATGGCATTGGCAATGTGCGCAATGCGCCCCTGGTGGTTCCACCGGCTACCGTTTCTCGATTTTGGTCGATACTATTTTCGAAAATACCAACAAACCGCTGCGCGAGTGGTATCGCGTCATTCACCTCATGCTCACGAGCAAGAAAGGCATGAGCGCGTTGCAGATTAAGAGTTATATGGGCTTCGGTTCGTATGAGACAGCTTGGTCTATGTGCCATAAGGTCCGCGTGGCCCTGATGGAAGACATTGATAAGCTCGGCGGCATTGTTGAGGTTGATGAAACTTTCGTCGGCGGCTTGGCCAAAAATCGGCATTGGGACAAACGCGGCGGGGGCGGTGGAACCGGCGGCATTGGTTCCGGCAAAACACCGATCGTCGGCGCCGTCAGCCGTAAGGGAAATGTGGTTGCACGCGTGGTCGCGAACGTGAGTTCCGCCACTCTTACCGCCTTTGTCCGCGAAGCCGTTTCTCATAAAGTGAGCTTGCTTTGCACCGATCAATGGACAGGATACAAGGGCCTCGATAAAGATTTCCCACATGCGACTGTTGACCATGCGTGAGGCCAATATGTCATCGGAGCGATCCACACTCAAACCATCGAAGGCTTCTGGTCGATCTTCAAGCGAGGAGTTGTCGGCACATTCCATAAAATGAGCCGCAAATATATGCCTCTGTATGTTGCCGAATTCCAATTCCGCTACAACAACCGGGAGAACGCGGACATTTTCGGAACCGCGATTAAGGGATGCTGAAAGCGCTGGAAATTGTTGCAGTCCTTTGTGCAGCTGTATTTGCTGTAGCACTATTTTGTTTAATAATTCTGTATTCATCACAACCATCCAGCGAACCAAAACAGCAACAAAGTTCCGAAAAATATGAAACCGGCCAAAATAAACGTGAATTGCGCGAATCCTTCTGGCAACGAACCACGCAAGATCCTATCGCTTTCTTCACCCTGTGGCTTGCAATTTTCACAATGATATTGAGCGCTGTCGCCGTTCTTCAGATTAAGTTTTTGGTACGTGGCGAAGGAATTGCGGATAAGACAGCTCAGGCCGCCAAGGATTCCGCCGATGTAGCAAAACGAACTTTTACCGAATTGGAGAGACCTTATATATTCATTGATCCTCCGAAATTCGTCCCCAGCCCAATCAATGGAAACCCCGCTAATGTTCAATATCTTTTGAAAAATTACGGCCGCACGCCCGGCATCCTTATATGGGGCTTATAGCCAATGTACGTACCGAGCCTAGGAACGATAGTCATACTGTTTGGAGTGAAATCTTCAACGGGCAAAAGATTTTCAAGAGCGGGGATGAATGGCCAATTGAGCCGCATGGTAGGGCACCTGCCTACCCGGTCGGCCAACCTATAGGGGAGCCTTCGAGGTTGCTCATTGTCCACATCACCTATTCGGACGTCTTCGATTATATGCACGTTAGCGAATTCACTTTTTTCGAAAGCGAAGGCTCCTTCTATGCCATATCCGGCAAAGAATATAACCGCAACGCATCGGCAAAAGCCCCAGATAAGTGGACGCCAGCGTGGAGCAACAACTTGCTTAATGAACAAGTAAATCGTGCCAGCTTGCCGGAGTCTCCTTAACCATGGACGCGCGCTTATGTCAAGCGCCGGATAATCGCCCTTCTTAGAGCCTGACTCAAAAGACAACTATCGCGCGAGTCGGCGAATCGCGATCTGGAGGCAGGCCAGTGTGACGAAGGCGGCGAGGGTTAGGCCGAGATTTTCGTAATCCTTGGCGAGGCGGCGATTAC
>JBAUNU010000359.1:0-2152 GCA_049579405.1 Methylocella sp. | reverse complement strand
GCCGAAATCGGCGGCGGCGCCGCGCGCCAAAGTGGCGGCCCGGCTCGCCGCCAGCAAGGCATGGCGCGGAACGGCATCGGTAAGCCTCCGCCCGCCAAGCGTTCCTTTTTCGATGAGCACCACGGACCGGCCGCAAGCCGCCGCCCCGAGCGCGATCGAGAAACCACCGGGGCCACCGCCGATGATACATAAATCGGACGGCAGCTCCGCGTTCATGGCGTTGCGCCCTTACTCAATTGCCGCTTGACCGTCATGGGCTCATTCGTATGAAAATCGATAAAAATTTTTCCTGCAGGCGGGGATTTACAGCATTTCCGGCAGAACGTGTTTTTTCGTCCGGCGCAAAACGCCGCCGCGCACCAGTGGCAGATGCCGCCCGCTTTCAACCGTGCTATGGCTGCGCGGAACGTTACCGGTACCTTGGGGCGAAAGATGCACATTGCAATGATCGGTTCTGGCTATGTGGGGCTCGTATCGGGGGCGTGTCTCGCGGATTTCGGACATACGGTCGTTTGCGTTGACAGCGACGGACAAAAAATCGAGGCCTTGAAGGCTGGGAAAATGCCGATCTTCGAACCCGGCTTGCACGATATGGTCGGAAACAACGTGCGGCACCGCCGCCTTTCCTTTTCCACTGATCTTGCCACGGCGGTCGCTTCGTCTCAAGCGGTCTTCATTGCAGTCGGAACGCCGTCGCGGCGCGGCGACGGCCATGCCGATCTTTCCTTCGTCTACCATGCGGCGCGCGCGATCGCCGCCGGGCTCGATGGGTTTACGGTGGTCGTGACAAAATCCACGGTCCCCGTCGGCACCGGCGACGAAGTCGAGAGAATCATTCGCGAGACCCGGCCGGACGCCGATTTCGCGGTTGTTTCCAACCCGGAATTTCTGCGTGAAGGGGCGGCGATCGGCGATTTCAAGCGGCCGGACCGCATCGTCATCGGCGTCGAGGACAAACGCGCCGAAACGGTCATGAAGGAAATCTACCGGCCGCTCTATCTGAACCAGGCGCCCTTCCTTTTTACCAGCCGCCGCACGTCGGAACTGACCAAATACGCGGCCAACGCTTTTCTCGCCACTAAAATAACCTTCATCAACGAGATCGCCGATCTTTGCGAGCGGGTCGGCGCCAATGTCCAGGATGTGGCGCGCGGAATCGGCCTCGACAAGCGCATCGGGTCCAAATTCTTGCATGCGGGTCCGGGCTACGGCGGCTCCTGCTTGCCAAAGGACACAGAGGCGCTAACTAAGACGGCGCAAGATCACGGGTCACCGGTCCGGATCGTCGAGGTGGTCGCCGCGATCAATGACCAGCGCAAGCGCGCCATGGCCCGCAAGGTCTTGGCGGCCTGCGGCGGGATGGTGCGCGGCAAAACCATCGCGGTTTTGGGCCTGACTTTCAAGCCAAATACCGACGATATGCGCTATTCCCCCGCGATTTCGATCATCACCGCGCTGCAAGATGCCGGCGCGCGCGTCAACGCCTTCGATCCCGAGGGCATGGATCAGGCTCGCCTGGTCCTTGACGGCCTCACTTTCTTTTATGACCCCTATTCCTGCTGCGACAAGGCCGACGCGCTGGTCATCGTGACCGAATGGGATGCGTTTCGCGCGCTCGACCTCGATCGCGTCAAATCGGCTCTCGCCGCGCCGGTCATGATCGATCTGCGCAACATTTATGACCCGGAGGACATGGCCTTGCGCGGTTTTGTCTATTCAAGTGTCGGGCGAGGTGGCCCTTATACCAAGTCTCAAAGAGAATAACCCCTCGGCCCTCGCCGTCATGGCCGGGCTCGACCCGACCCACCCAAACCTGCAGCATCCGGGATTGGATACCCGGGACAAGCCCGGGCATGACGAGTCGCGAACAATGCGACTTGGCCAATGCGACTTGGCATAAAGCCCGATTGCACCTCTGGTCAGTGGACACTCTTCTGGTGGCCCAGCACCCATACGTAGGCGGCGACGGCCCTGAGATCGGAATGGGAGAGCTGCGCGCCGCCCATGGGAGGCATCGCGCTCCTGTATTCCTTGGGGTTCGGCACGCCGCGGGCGATCGTGCGCGTGATCGCGGCGAGACTGCCATTGCCCCACAGCCATTTGCCGCGCGTGAGGTCGGGTGCGAGCGGCGTGCCCTTGGCGTTCGAGCCGT
>JBAUNU010000358.1:0-2424 GCA_049579405.1 Methylocella sp. | reverse complement strand
GGCTGCTTCAGGATGGTCGTGGAAGCGCAAGCGAGGTCAGAAGCAGCTTTTGGCGGGAAATGGCAAATACCGGCCAAAAACCCGCCCTGGCGATCTTCAAAGCCACTGGCGTTTCCACACGGTCTGCTTGGATTTCGCATTCTCGACTACGCGATCGACAATAAGTCTGCCTCGCCTCGCGTCTGCTTCCAGTTTTCCGAACCCCTCACCTTCGGTAAGGCTGACTTCGCGCCGTTCGTCACGGTATTCGGTTTTGCCAATGCAGCGATTTCGGCGGAGCACCAACAACTCTGTGTCCAGGGCCCAAAGCACGGCGAACATTGCAGAATCGTGTTGCGCGACGGCTTGCCCTCGGCAGCCGGCAAAGCGCTGCGTAATTACAAAATCTCCGTGCGCGATCGTTCGCCGCTGGTCGGTTTCACCTGTGTAGGAAGACCGAGAGGCCCTACAATGGATAAGCTATGCGTGGTTTCGACAGTAAGGGCGACGGCGACACAAATACTGTATTTTGTTAACTATCATATCAATATTGGAATCGATGAAGTTATATTGTTCTTTGACGATCCGAATGACGAATCCATAGTTTATTTTGATGCCTATAACGAGGTTAATTGTATAACGTGCGATGTATTGTGTTGGGAAACCCATGGAAATAGGAGACCTTCTTCAATCGAAGAAAGACAAGAAATTAACGCAAATATGGGATTAGAACTTGCAATGCGCAATGGCTTTCAGTGGATCGCTCATATTGACAGTGGTGAACTGATATTCACAAAAGGAGATTTGAGGGAGATACTGTCCGGGTGTCCTGTTGATGTTGATGTGTTGACATTTTTTTCGATCCGAGAGGCTGCTCCGGAAAGAGGGCATTACGAGAACATATTTGAGCCAACGTTGTTCAAGAAACCGGGAAACGAACGGCGCGAAACACTGGCGCTTCTATTTGGGTGCAGGGGAGGATTCTTTGAAGGTGAATATTTTGGGGGACACCGGGCATCAAAAGTCGCTGTTAGAATCAGCCGGAAGATCATGCGGATGGGCATTCACGGACCGAAACCTCCGAACGAAGGTTTGGCAGAAGTAAAAACACATCGAATTAAACTCTTGCATTATGATTGCGTGGGAATGGAGGCTTGGAAAACAAAATGGGCTGGAAGAATAGACGGTTCGAGGGCCGTCGCGGCCACGAGACCAAATAGAAAAAGGCAGTTAGAAGTATTCCGAGAAGCGTTCGTCAAATATGGCGATGAACTGGCAAACTTATATAATAGGCTTTATATAATTCCAAAATATGAGAGAATTGTACTCAAACTGCTTGGTTTGTTGGAATTAATAAAGCTTGACGCGGATTTGTTTGCGCGACCCAAGAATAATATCCGAGCGTAACCATAGTTGCTTATCAAGGTGCCCAGACTCTTACGTTTTTAGTAACGCCGCTGATCGGCGATGAACGTGACCAGTTATCTTCTCACGGGCATGAGGATCGGAGCCGCGCTCCCTCCTGTCCCGCAGCCTCAAGGGCCTGACATCGATCCGAAAACGAGTCCGCCCGAACAAAGGCTTGCGCAAAATCCGGCCTACCCGTGGCGAAAAAACAGAGGTCCCGGCTCATCGAGCCCAAAGCCGGAAAATCCGTGGCGGTGAAGTTCGACAACTCCCGCGCGATAAAAATCGAACGCCGGATGAGAGCGGCGACCTCGATCGTTACCGTGCGCTGGCACCCTATGACGGCAATATCGAGGGCGTCAGGCCGGCGACCCTTGGCTACTTTGGACACGAGCCGAAGCGGTTCTCGGCCGCCCGAGGCGGTATTACTCGTTGCCTTGTCGCAAGCGCCGAAAACCCGGCGGCCGGACCGGTTTCCCGACGCTAGGCGTCCCGCTGCGCTGGATCGTCAACGGCGCGGCGAGGACCGGACTTGCACGGGGAAGCGGCCTGGACCCCGATGGCGCGGGCTTCGCGCGGGTGTCTGACATGGATGCAAAAGGGCGACAGACAGCGAGCTCGTGCGCCTCGAATAGAGGGGCTTCAGCGGGCCACAGGACTATCAGAGTTCATGGCCTTTCTTCTTCATCTCCGCGCGCACGCGGGTCATCATGTCGGTCGATATCTTGCCTTGCCAGCCCTGCATCGCGGTCACGACCTCGGTCAGGAAGGCCGGCTGGGTCTCGACGTATTTTTTTCCCGCCGGGCTCTCGAAGAAGGCCACCGCCGCCTTCAAATCCTGCTCGCTCATCTGCTTGACATAAATCTGCGCGGCGATATCGACCATTTCATCCGCTTGGCGGTCGAATTCGGGCTTGAGCTGCGTCAGCACCGCGTTGAGATCGTGGCTCAGTTCCGGCCGCGTCTGGGTCAGCGACGAGCCGATCTGATCCATGAATTGGGGAATGATGATGCTAAAGGAGCGCGACATACCGCAAG
>JBAUNU010000357.1:0-3701 GCA_049579405.1 Methylocella sp. | reverse complement strand
TACCACGGCTATGCGAAATTCTTCCCGCTCTGGGCGCTGGCGCGCTACCGCAATCTGAAGAAAGGCAACCCGCGAGCGCTCCCCTTGGGAATGTAAGCGGCTCGCCAGTCATCGCCGTTACTGGCCTTAAGGCGGAAGCGTCGATTGCCTCCGGGCCGCGAATACTCGTCCTCTCGGGTTGCGGCGATGTCCCGGGTCTCGCGCGGAGACTTGAAGCCGCCCTCACGAACGAGGCTTCCGCCATCATCAGTTTTGGCGTCGCCGGCGGCTTGGCGCAGGAACTCGCCCCGGGGACGAAGCTCATCGCCCGCTCGGTCGTCGCCGAGGACGGCACACGCTATTATGGCGATCCGGCTTGGTCGAAGCGGCTTTCCCGCGCGCTCGGCGGCGCGGCGATCGCCGATATAGCCGGCGTCGATCTACCGGTGGCCGGCCTTGCGGAAAGGCGCGCCCTGCATCTCAAAACGGGTGCCCTCGCCGCCGATACGGAATCCCATGTTGCCGCCAGGGCCGCCGCCGCACGTAATCTGCCCTTTGCCGCTTTTCGTGTCGTGGCCGACCCGGCGCGCCGGCAATTGCCGCACGCCGCCCTGGTGGCGATTAAACCGGATGGCTCGATCGCGCTTGGCGCGATCCTCGTCTCGCTCGTGCGAGATCCGCGCCAAGTCCCGCAGTTAATGCGGACCGCCAACGATGCGCGCGCGGCCTTCGTGGCACTATTCCGCGGCCGGAAGATGCTTGACGGAGCCCTCGGCTTCACCGATTTCAGCGAGTCTTTGCTCGACCTGCCGGCTGAAGACATGTACGGCGGGCCGCTGCCTGTGTAGCGGGATATCAGGGGCCATCGGACCCTCGACGCGTATGCCGCGCAAGGCCACGCCAAGAGCCCGCAAAGGATGGTTGAAGGCATCTTCCACGGCGGTCGCCTCATAGCCGCAATGGACCATGCAGTCTGCGCATTTTTCGTAATTGCCGGTGCCATAGGAGTCCCAGTTGGTTTCCTCCATCAGCTCCTTGAAACTAGCCGCGTAGCCTTCGCCGAGCAGATAGCAGGGCCGCTGCCAGCCGAAGACCGTGCGGGTGGGATTGCCCCAGGGGGTGCACTTGTAGGTTCGATTGCCGGCGAGAAAGTCGAGAAAAAGTTTCGACTGGAAGAACGGCCACGCCTTGCCGCTCTTGTTGCGCGCGAAAACTTGCCGGAATAGGGTTTTGGTCGTCTCGCGATTGAGGAAATGTTGTTGATCCGGCGCGCGTTCGTAGGCATAGCCAGGCGACACGGTGATGCCTTCGGTGCCGAGCGCCGCCACGCTATCGAAAAACGCGGCGACCCGTGCCGGATCGGCAGTGTTGAAGAGCGTGCAATTGATGGTAACGCGAAATCCGCGCTCCTTGGCGAGCTTCAAGGCCTCGAGGGCACGGTCGTAGACGCCGGCCTGACAGACCGAACGGTCATGCATTTCCGCGTCGCCATCGAGGTGAATCGACCAGTTGAAGTAGCGGTCAGGGCTGTAGCGGTCGAGGTTTTTCGCAAGCAGAAGCGCGTTGGTGCAGACGGTCACGAATTTGCGTCTGGCGATCGCGCCCTTCACAATCTGGGGAAGATCCTTATGCAGCAGCGGCTCGCCGCCGGCGATCACCACGACAGGCGCGCCGCATTCATCGATCGCTGCTAGGCAGTCGGCGAGCGGCAGGCGCTGGTTGAGAATCTTGTCTGGATAGTCGATCTTGCCGCAGCCCGCGCAAGCAAGATTGCAGCGGAACAGGGGTTCGAGCATCAGGACGAGCGGAAAGCGCTCGCGTCCCGCCAGCCGCTGGCGCACCACGTAGGCGCCGATTTGAACCATTTGCAGAATGGGTATCCCCAAAGCGTGCTCCTAGAAATTTGCCGCCATCCACGGTGAACCTGCGCGCAACAATCGTTGAGTCCGGCCGGCAGCTTGAATTCTACATTTTCCGCGACCCCGGGCAAGGTTGCCAACCAGGCCGCGAGCATATAAGGTTTCTATCACATCCTCGGCAAGAATCTCCTGGACAACAATCTCCGGCGCCGGAGCGCCGGCGGCAAGGCCAATGGTTACCGCGCCACGACATCGAGATCGAGCGCCGGAATTTGGCTCTGGCGCCGGGTTCCCGCCACCAGGTCGAATTCGAGCCGCTGTTGGCGCGGGCGTGGCCGATCAGCACGATCAATCTCCCTTGTTGCACATACCGCTCCCCTTGGCTATGAACTTGCGACGCCAGAGGGCATGTCGCATTATGGACCCGGCGGCCAAGCGCGGCGGCTTCGTCCTCACCGGAGTGGGCAACGCCATGGGTTCGGCGCCGCGGCACTCCGGCATGCCGGAGCATTTTTTCCGGGTCTGGTTCCCTCGGGCAACCTTACTTTGTGTGTTACCGGTGCTTTGGCTGACTTCTCTTCCAATTGGCGGTAGCAAAGCCGACACTTCCGGCATACCGGAACATTTTTCCCGGGTCTGGTTCCCTCGGACAACCCTTACCTTATGTGTTACCGGAGCTTTGGCTGACTTCTCTTCCAATTGGCGGTAGCAGAGCATGGCAAAATCCACGGAAACTCCGGCAATACCATCATTTGAAAAACCCATCGCTCCCGATCCCATCGCCAGATCGATCGTCGCGATTGTCGGGGCCAGTAGCCGTTTCCGGTGGACCGTGCTTGCCTTGGCAATCTTGGTGACCATTGCCTCGGGTTATTATGCGGCTACCCATTTCGCAATAAACACGAATACGAACGAGTTTATTTCTGCAAAGCTACCATGGCGACAAAATCTTATCGCGTTGGACAAGGCTTTCCCCCAGCGCGACGATCAAATTGTCGTGGTCATCGACGGCGCGACGCCCGAGCTTGCCGAGGCGGCGGCGCAATCGCTTGCTGATAGGCTGAAGCGCCGTCCCGATCTCTACCAGTCGGCTCTACGTCCCGACGGCGGATCTTATTTCAATCAAACCGCGCTTTTGTTCCAACCGGTCACCGATCTTCGGCGCACGGTCAAGGAACTTTCCCGTGCCCGTGCATTTTTGATGGCGCTCGCGTCCGATCCGAGCTTGCGCGGGATCGTGACCGCCGTATCCTACATAAACCAAGGCGTCCATGCGCAGGCCGGGACGCTCGACGATTTCGACCGCCCGATGGCCATGCTTGGCGATGCCCTCGATGGCGTGCTCGCCGGACGGCCGGTGTTCTTTTCCTGGCTCGGTTTGGTGTCCGGGCAACCGCCTGACTCGCGCGAATTACGCCGTTTCATCGAGATCAAGCCGGTGCTCGATTACGCGGCGTTGATGCCGGGGGAGAGAGCGTCCGACTTCATCCGCGAAACCGCGCGCGATCTTGGGCTTTCTCCCAAATCCGGGGTATCCATAAGATTGACCGGCCTCGTGCCGATGGCCGACGAGGAATTCGAGAACGTCGCGGATGGCGCCGGGCGCAACGCGGCAGTGACCGCCTTGATCGTTCTTTTTATAGTCTGGAGCGCCTTGAAATCGGCCCGTATCGTTCTCGCGGTTATGTTGAGCGTCGTCGCTGGTCTCGCCGCCACGGCCGCCGTTGGACTCATGATGGTCGGCGCCCTTAATTTGATTTCGGTCGCCTTCGCGGTGTTGTTCGTCGGCATAGGAACCGATTTCTGCATTCAGTTCAGCGTCCGCTACCGCACCGAACGCTATAAGGAGGCACGGCTCGACAA
>JBAUNU010000356.1:0-7762 GCA_049579405.1 Methylocella sp. | reverse complement strand
CCCCAAGGCTTCGCGGCGGCTGCCGCTTTCGCCGTGAATTTTTTCGCGGCGGCGGGAATCGAGGCTGTAAGCAATGAGGGCTTCGCGACGGCGCAAGAGGCGGCGGGTGCATTCCGCGCTTCCGGCTGCAAGATCGCGTGTATTTGCGCGCCGGGGACGGTTTCCACGCATACTCTGATCGATGCCGCCATGCGCCTGCGCGAAGAGGGAACGGCGCGCATTTGTCTCGCGGGGCGCGAGCCAGAAGAGCTGGAAACGGCTCTGCTTGAGGCTGGGATTGACGAATTGATTTGCGCCGGTAGCGATACTCTGGCAATTCTCGAAGATACGCTCGCTGTGGCCCTTAGAGAACGGCAGAGCTAGGCGGCACAAAATCTGGAGAAGGGAATAAGATGACGCCGGGAGGATGTTCGAGTCTCACCGCCATGTTCATGGGCGCCGCGGCGATCGGCGCGGCGCACGCGCAAGACGGGGTCGCGATGCAGCTAAACCACGATGGCATTTACGCTGTCAATATCGTCACGCGGCAGGGAAGCTGCAACAGGGACTATCATTGGATGATCAACGTATCCGGCGGGCGCGTCAGCTCGGCGGGGGACACGCCAATGGAAGCCTCCGGCCAGATCAATCAACGCGGCATTGTGGAATTGGCGTTCCGGCGCTTCGGCCAGGTCGCCACGGTTACTGGAATGCTCGCAATGGGGTCTGGCTCGGGCACCTGGTCGTCAAAGACGATGCAATGCGCCGGTTCATGGCGGGCGACAAGGCAAGGCTGACACCGGAAAGCCGCGCGGCTTTGGCGAGAACGATGGTTTTTTCGCGGGCCAAACTACAATCACGGGGATGCCTGGCCTCCGGAAGGCTGCCCCATGAGCCGCGTTCCCGATTTTTCCAAGCTGCCGTTTGCCCCGGCGCCGGAGCATTTCGAGGATGTCTACGCGGAGCCCTGGGTGACTCCCGAAGGCATTAGCGTCGCGCCGCTCTACCGCGCAAGTGACATTGCCGGGCTCGATTGCCTCGATAGTTTCCCCGGCATCGCGCCTTACGTGCGCGGCCCCTACCCCGCAATGTACGCCGCGCGGCCTTGGACCATCCGGCAATATGCGGGCTACTCGGGCGCCGAAGAGTCTAATGCCTTCTACCGCCGCAATCTCGCCGCCGGGCAAAAGGGGCTTTCGGTCGCTTTCGACCTTCCGACACATCGTGGCTATGATTCGGAGCATCCGCGCGTTGCCGCGGACGTCGGCATGGCCGGCGTCGCGATCGATTCGATTTACGACATGCGGAGCCTTTTTTCGGGGATACCACTCGACGAGATTTCGGTGTCGATGACGATGAGCGGCGCGGTTTTGCCGGTGCTCGCTCTCTATATCGTGGCGGCCGAGGAGCAAGGCGTGCCGCCCGCCAAGCTCGCCGGTACGATTCAGAACGATATCCTTAAGGAATTCATGGTCCGCAACACCTACATCTATCCGCCAAAGCCATCGCTGCGGATCGTTTCCGACATTCTTGCCTTTACGGCGCGGCACATGCCGCAATTCAATTCGATCTCGATCTCCGGCTATCACATGCAGGAGGCGGGCGCGACCGCCGATCTCGAACTTGGCTACACGCTCGCCGACGGGCTCGAATATGTCCGCGCCGGACTTGCGGGTGGTTTGAAGATCGATCGCTTCGCGCCGAGGCTGTCGTTTTTCTTCGGCGTTTCGATGAATTTTTTCATGGAGGTGGCGAAGCTGCGCGCCGCTCGCCTCCTCTGGGCGAAGCTCATGCAAGGCTTTCATCCGGGAGACGAAAAGTCACTCGTCTTGCGCACGCACACGCAAACATCCGGCTGGTCGCTCGCCGCGCGGGATGTTTTCAACAATATCGCGCGCACCCAGATCGAGGCGATGGCGGCGACGCAAGGCCAAACCCAATCCTTGCACACCAACGCGCTCGATGAGGCGTTGGCGCTGCCAAGCGATTTCTCGGCCCGCATCGCGCGCAACACCCAGCTTTTCCTGCAACAGGAAAGCGGCGCCACCCGCACCATAGATCCGTGGGGCGGCTCCTACTATGTCGAGCACCTCACCGCCGCCCTCGCCAGCAGGGCGTCTGCGCATATCGAGGAGATCGAGGCGATCGGCGGCATGGCGAAGGCCATCGAAAAGGGCATCCCCAAACTCCGCATCGAGAGAGCGGCCACCAAGACCCAGGCTCGCATCGACAGCGGGATCGAAGCGGTGGTCGGGGTCAACGGGTTCAAACCCGAGATCGCGGAAGATATTCAGATTTTGAAAGTCGATACGGCCGCCGTTCGCGCGCGGCAGATCGCCAAGCTCGACGCCTTGAGGTCCGCGCGGGACCCCGGCCAAGTGCGGCGCGCGCTTGACGCCTTGACGGAAGGCGCGCGCGGAAACGCCAATCTATTGGCGCTTGCGGTCGAGGCCGCGCGAGCCAAGGCGACGGTCGGCGAAATATCCTTCGCGCTCGAAAAAGTGTTTGGCCGCCATCGCGCGGGGATCGCGGCGGTTTCCGGCGTCTATGCGAGGGAGTCGGGCGCCAGCTCACGGGCCATCATGCGCGTCAAAGGTTTGGTCGAGGCGTTCGGCGAAAACGAAGGGCGGCGTCCGCGAATCCTTGTCGCGAAAATCGGCCAGGACGGGCATGACCGCGGTCAGAAAGTCATCGCCTCCGCGCTCGCCGACTTTGGCTTCGAGGTCGAAATCGGCCCGCTGTTCGCGACGCCCGGGGAAGCCGCGCGGCAAGCGATTGAAAATAATGTCCACATCGTCGGTGTTTCGTCGCTTGCCGCCGGGCATCTGACTTTCGTGCCGCAACTGCGCGCGGCGCTTTTGCGCGAAGGCGGCGCGAACATCATGATTGTCGTGGGTGGCGTCATTCCGCCTGGGGACCTCGACGCACTGCGCGCGGCCGGGGTGGCGGCGGTTTTTCCTCCAGGCACGGCGATTCCGGAAGCGGCGGCGCGGCTGATCGAGGAGCTGAACGACAGGCTCGGCTACCGGCAGAAAGATGTGGCGGAATAATCGCCGCGGAGCGTTGGGTTGCGCCGGCCGGATCATTTTTTATGGCGCCGAAACCAATGCTCGACCCAAGGCAATAGGGCGAGGGCAACGAACCAGCTGAGCTCGTAGCGGTCCGTGAGAATAATGAAGACTATGCCGGCAACCGTCAAGCCGAGACTAATGCCGATGATGCCTTGGCGGCTTTTGAGGTAACGTATGATCGCTTTGTCTCTGGGGGTCATGGCTTAAGCCTGTCCTGCGCCAGTCCACTGAGCAAGGTAGACGCTTAGCAGAATCCAGGAAAGATCGCACCTGCCCGCTGAACCATGCGGGCAAAGGCGCGGCATTGGCGCGTTTGCATATCCGGAAATTTGACAGCCCGCTAGGCTAAAAGCCGGTGAAGCTCGGCCCGCACGCTCGCCGGATCGCGCAGATAGTAGCGCGCCACCGTGCTTTATGGGGGCAGCGGTCAAGACCCTACCAAACCCCGGTGTTGGGCATGGACGCCCAAGGGTCGCGCGCAGGCAAGGGCGCCCCCTGTTGCAAAAGCTCGATCGAAATATTGTCCGGCGAGCGGATGAAAGCCATGTGCCCGTCGCGCGGCGGCCGGTTGATGGTGACCCCCGCCTTCATGAGCTTGTCACATGTCGCGTAAATATCCTCGACGGCGTAAGCCAGATGGCCGAAGTTGCGGCCGCCATGATAGACTTCCTTGTCCCAGTTGTAGGTCAGCTCAATCAGCGGCGACTTGAGCTTCGTGGCGCGCTCCTTGTCTCCCGGCGCGGCGAGGAACACGAGAGTGTAACGGCCGGTTTCGTTTTCGGTTCGCTGCGTCTCGACGAGCCCGAGCTTATCGACGTAGAAATCGAGCGATTGCTTGAGATCCGCGACGCGGACCATGGTATGCAGATATTCCATGATCTTCTCCTCACACTATGCCGGCGGCCGCAGCCGGGGCGCCGGGCAACCAAACGCCAACCATTCGCTTGCCATGATATATAGCATTGACGCGTGGCCGTGCCGCGCACCTCTTTGAGTTAAAGATCCGATGAGTGGGACCTCCGTGGCCGCGGAACGGGAAGCATCGATGAACGGGGCGAACCGACTGAAGGAGAGGGCGGCGCTTGCCTCGATCGCGGTGAGCGCGGTGATGTCGGCGGCAAAAATCGCCGCCGGGCTTGCCTCGGGCTCCCTCGCCGTCCTCTCCGAGGCTGGCCATAATCTCGCCGACGTGGCAACCACCTCCCTCACCTATTTCGCGATACGGATCGCGAACAAGCCTGCCGACGAGGAGCACCAATTCGGCCATGCCAAGGTCGAGGCCTTGGTGGCTCTGGTCGAGACTGGGTTCTTGTTCGCGCTCGCCGTTTTTATCCTGATCGAAGCGATCGCGCGGCTGGTTGGCCACGCCACCAAAATCGAGGCCAATTCTTTCGCCTTCGGTGTTTTGATTACCTCGATCATCATGGATTTGGTGCGTTGGCGTTCACTGAGGCGGATCGCCGCGACGACGAAGAGCGACGCGCTCGCCGCCGACGCGTTGCATTTTTCAAGCGATATCGTCAGCTCCGCGCTGGCGCTCTGCGGCATCGCCGCCGCGCGCTACGGCTATCCGCAAGGCGACGCCCTGGCGGCCTTGGGGCTTGCGGTTTTCATCGCAATGGCGGGCTTTCAGATCGGCCGGCGCACCGTCAATACGCTCGTTGACGCGGCGCCGAAAGGGCTTGCCTCGCAAATCAAATCGATCGCGCAAACCGTTCCGGGCGTGGTCAAGGTCGAGACGCTCCGGCTGCGTCCGGCCGGACCCGAGGTGTTCGGCGACATCGCGTTCACCGTGTCGCGGACCTTGCCGTTTGAGAAAGCCGCTGCGATCGAGGCGAATGTCGCGGCCGCGATCACGGCCCAGCATCCCGAAGTCGCCGTCACGGTCGCGGCGCAGCCGATCGCCCTCGACGACGAAACGATGCTCGAACGCGTTCTTTTGATCGCGGCCAAACGCCGTGTTCCGGTTCATCACGTGACGATTCAGGAAATCGAGGGGCGGACCGCGATCAGCTTCGACGTCGAACTCGACGGCCGCATGACGCTTGGAAATGCGCATGAGATCGTCTCCGCGCTGGAGAGCGAGACCGGACGCGAGCTCGGGCCCGGCATTGAAGTCGAGACCCACATCGAGCCGTTGGAGCCTCGCCCATTGCAGGGTCACGACGCGCCTCCTGAAACACGCGCGGAAATCGCCCATGTCCTCGCCAAAATGATATCCGGAAAGGGACCAATTCGCGACGTGCATAGCATCCGGGTGAGGACAACGCCGGAGGGTTTGGTCGTCAACTATCATTGCCTGGTCAGCCCTTACCTCAGCGTCGACGAAGTGCACGAACATGTCGACGAGCTCGACCGGAAAATGCGCGCCGCGTTCTCCGGCATCGTCAGAATCGTCGGCCACGCCGAGCCGTTGCGCGCGTGAGCGAAAATCCTCCCGCTTCGCTTCCGCCCTTCGCCATGCTCGCCTCCCTGTTGCGCGCACGCCGCTTCGCGGGTTTGTTCTGGTGCCAGTTTTTTTCCGTATTCAACGATAATTTCGTGCGCAACATGTTCGCCACGCTGATCCTGTTCCGGCTCGGCGAAACGGAGGCTGGCCCGTTGATCACCCTCGCGCTTGGCACTTTCATGGCTCCCTCGCTTTTCCTCTCGGGGCTCGGCGGAGAAATGGCGGATGCGCATGACAAAGCGTGGCTCGCGCGGCGGCTCAAACTAGCTGAACTAGGGGTCCAGCTTGTCGCGGCCGCGGGTCTATGGCTTTCCTCCTTGCCGCTACTTTTTGCTGCGCTGTTTGGGCTCGGCGTCATCGCGGCTTTGTTCGGCCCGCTCAAGTACGGGATCCTTCCCGACCTTCTGGCGAAAGAGGAACTCCTTGCCGGCAACGCCCTCGTCGAGGCAGCCACATTCATCGCCATCTTTTTGGGCCTGATCGCAGGCGGCCTGTCCGTCATGGGACGCACGTCGGAAAGTACCGTCCTGCAGCTTGTGGCAATCGCCATCGCCTGCTTCGCCGCTAGTCTCTTTATTCCGCCCACAAGGTGCGCCGCGCCTGGTCTTCGCGCGAACGTCAATGTCGTCGCGTCGACATGGGCGTTCCTTCGCGAAATCGCGCACGATCCGATCCTCTGGACAAGGAGCGTGGCTGTCTCCTGGTTCTGGATGAGCGGCGCGGTGGCCATTTCGCTGGTGCCTGTCTTGGTCCGCAACAAGACCGGCGGCGGCATAGCGGTCGAGACGGCGTTGACCGCGTTGTTCGCGCTCGGCATCGGGACCGGCGCGATTGCTGCGGCGGTGATCGCGCGCGGGCGCATTTATTTGAAGCCGGTCCCTTTCGCCGCGCTCGGTTTGGCGGCTTTTCTGATCGACCTTGGCGTGGCGACATTCTTCCTTCCGGTGGCGACGGCGGACGTCGGGCTTGCCGAATTCTTTTCGTCAGTGGCCGGTATCCGCATCGCCTGCGATGTCGCGGGCCTCGCCAGCTCCGGCGCGCTTTTCGTCGTCCCCTTGTTTACCGCGATCCAGGCGGATGCTCCCAAGGAGAGACGCGCCAGGATTGTCGGAGGCGTGAATATTTTGAACTCGGCTTTCATGGTTTTGGGGGCGCTCGCGACCGCCACGCTGCAAAGCTCACGTGTCGGCGTGAGCGAGCCGGTGCTGCTCGCCGCTCTCGGAATTTTGAACCTCGGCGCGGCATTTTATGTGCGCAAGTCCGCGGTGCAGGGGGAGCCCTGACGGCCAAGTGCCGGGGGCGAAATTCGGATTAAGGCGCCTGCTTAATACAAAATACAAAGCTGCTATTCGCAGCGCAGCTTCGCATTCACCCCAACCAACATCGGCAACGCGCTAGCCCGTGGGGGGTGATGACATGAAAATGCTATTTTTGGATGGCTCGATAAAACATGGATGGAATATCCACGCGACGAAACTGAGACGGGCATTGCGAGCAAGCTCGCGTGCGGGACGTTCTCGGCTATTGGGCGCCGCTGGCGGCGCTTTTTTCGAGAAGGAGACGAGGCAAGATGGCGACCTTTGACGAGCTCATTCAGGACATCGGCTCGCAATACTCTCTCGGGACCAAGGCCCGCCCGATTGTTCAAGAGACTCTCGGCCTCATCACTGGACAGCCGGGCGGTATGGGCGGCTTCCTCGATAGGTTCAAGGCCGCCGGTTTCGCCACAGAGGTTGCTTCCTGGTCAGGCGGAACCGAGGTTGTGCCCCTTTCGGGCCAAGAGGTAGAGGAGACGCTAGGCTCCGATGTTATTAGCGAGATTGCCGATAAAGTCGGTATGAGCCAAAGCTTCGCTAGGACAATTATGGGCTATGCAATACCCAAAATCGTCGTCCTGCTGGCGCAGGGCGAAGCCGTCCCACCAGCAATTCCTGCTTCAGAATTGAGTGTTCTCGACTCGGCCATCCCGCTTTCATCATCCCCCGTCGCGGAAATACCACAGCATGGAGCAGAGCTAATTCGACCGAGCATAACGGAACACTTTGCCGCCGCTCCGCCAAAGGCGCCGCCGCGCTTCAAGCGGCTTTTCGCCTATGGTTCGCGCGTGGCCCTGGCAGCCTGTTTTTTTGGTTTCGCGTGGGCGGCGGGGTCGTATTTTTCCGGAGCTCAGTCGCCGTTTTTCGCGTTGAAACCGCCGCCCGCCGGGCCTGTCGCGACGCAAGAGAGCGTGGCGCGTGGCGAGGTGCCCGGCGCGACGCAAGAA
>JBAUNU010000355.1:0-4620 GCA_049579405.1 Methylocella sp. | reverse complement strand
GGCCATACGCACTTCGGCGGACAACGGGGGGCAAGGAGCGCCGCGCGGCCTGAAAATATGGTACAATTGAACAATGAGGAAACGCCGCTCGAACGCTCCAAAGACGCCGAAAAGCCCGCCGATGCCGAGGCCGGGGCGGCGCTGGTGCGCAAGTTCGCAATCAAGCTGTTCGACCGGGACGAAGGGGAAGCGGCAAACTGGAAGCTGATCGCTGAAACCCTGTTCAAAGCGGCATTTGACGCCCTCGACCGGTCGCCGGATGACGCCAGCCGCGTGGCGCTCCTGCGACGCGTCCATGCGGGGTCTTATGACCCTGACGGCTTGATCCTGCGGAAAACAAAACGCAAGCCCCGGCGGGCCGGAATGAGGCCGCAAAGACGGATTTGCAGTCGCCGGGGCCGGGGGCTGCCGATGCGTTCAGGAATTCAGTCTGAGCGGTTTTCAGAAGCAATTGCCACAATGCTGATTATTACACCGGGGATAGAGCTTCGATAATCCGGCAATCTGCGATAAGCCCGCCGCTCTGACACCGCCCATTTATACGGCGAAGCTCGTCGGCAAGCCGGGTCAGGTCAGCAATCTTCTGTTCAATTTCCGTCAGATGCTCGGCGCTGATCCGGTTGACCTCGACGCAGGGTTGATCCTCCTGCGTGGACAGGCGCAGCAAGTCCCGCACCTGATCGAGGGTAAACCCCAAATCCCTGCACCGGCGAATGAAGCGCAGCCGGGTCAGGTGATCCGCCCCGTAGGCGCGATAGTTGCCGGAAGTGCGCGGCGGCGCGGGTAGCAGCCCTGCCTGCTCGTAATAGCGGACGGTGACGACCTTCGCGCCGGTCGCCTTTGCCAGTTCCCCAATTGTAAGCCGTTCATCCATGTCTTGACCCTATAGTTACTATAGGGTGCATCCTTGGATTCGGAAAGGATCAAATCGAGGATTTCCATGCCTTGCTGCGCGAATGACCATTGCAGCTCTGACAACCGGCAGCCTCACGGCCGCTATCGCCGGGTGCTGTGGGTTGCGCTCGTGCTCAATGGCGGCATGTTCCTGATGGAGATCGTGGCCGGTCTGGCTGCCGGATCGGCTGCGCTACAAGCCGATGCGCTCGATTTCCTGTCCGATGCAGCGAACTATGGAATCAGCCTCCTGGTTGTCGGGCTGGCGCTCGTCTGGCGGGCGCGGGCCGCTCTCGTCAAGGGCGTCTGCATGGGCCTGCTTGGCCTGTGGGTAGCGGGCAACACGCTGTGGCATGCGGTCATGGGGACGCTGCCTGCCGCCGGGGTCATGGGCGTGGTGGGCGTGCTGGCGCTGCTCGTCAACGGCGGGGTCGCCTTCCTGCTGTATCGCTACCGTGGCGGCGATTCCAATATGCGCTCGGTCTGGATTTGCTCGCGCAATGACGCCCTCGGCAACGTCGCTGTGATGCTGGCCGCCCTCGGTGTGTTCGGCACCGGGACCGGCTGGCCCGATATAATCGTCGCGTCAGTTATGTCGTCGCTGTCCCTGTGGGGCGCTGGTCAAATTATCAATCACGCATGGAATGAGTTGAGAACCGGCGAGGGCAAGGCGCTCTCGCCGGTTTCGGCGGAATAGCCCGGCCCGCAAGGGACACGCCCGGATCGCTTTCACGTTCAGAGGCAGGGAAGAGAATTTCCACAATGCAAGCTATCGCATTTTGAAGCTGGAAAATCAGGGCGGCGCGTCGGCGCGGGCGGCACGTGGGCCGTCCGGCAAAACTCACCCCGGATCAAATCGCCTATGGCCGGCGCATGATCGTGGAAGGCGAAGGCAGGGCGCAAGTCGCCCGGTCGCCCGGCATCAATCCCTCGACGCTACGGCGGTTGATGAAGGGCTAGGGTCGCGGCTGCGGCACCTTCCGCACCTTGATCCGGTCGGCATGCTTCATGGCTTGCGCCATGTCGTAATCGAGTTGCAGGGCCGCCCATGTTTCGGGCGCACTGCCGAAAGCCTTTGAAAGCCGGATCGCCATTTCCGGGGAAATGCCGCGCCGCTCGTTCAACAATTCGGACAAGGCATTGCGCGACACGCCTAGCGCCTTCGCGCCGTCCGTGACGGTCAACCCGAGGGGTTCTATGCACTCCTGCCGGACAATCCGGCCCGGATGCGGTGGGTTCTTCATCGGCATGGTTCGTTCCTTCCTAGTGGTAGTCGATCAATTCCACGTCCACGGCGTCGGCTCCGTCATAGCGCCAGATAACCCGCCAGTTGGCGCGGACGGTGACAGACCAGAAACCGCGTAAATCGCCCGTCATCGGGTGCAGATGGAAGCCGGGCAAATCCATCTTTTCCGGCGCGTCGGCATGGTTCAGCACGGCCAGAATGTTTTCGATCTTGTCGAGCATGTCCGCCCGGACCTGTGATTTGTCGCCGCGTTCAAAAAGACGTTTCAAACCACGATGCCGAAAACCCTTTATCATAGGGCACTGTAACCTGTAGCCTATCGCATGTCAACTTGTTTCGATCAGGCGATTCACGAAAACTTGAATCCGGGGACTCTGGCGGGCCGAGTCCGGTGCGCCTAGGATTCCTCCCCTGCCTGAAACAATGGGGGATGACATGCGACGCGCAACGATTGCTTACATGGACAACGGCTTGCCCGTTCAATGCCTGTCAGAGCGGGATTTTCTGTTCCCGGATGCCGACGAAAAATACGTGCCGGACGCGCGGGCCTATATCCAGAGTTACGATGTCCCGGCCTTCCACGCCCTGCTGCGGGCCGGGTCGCCGGAGGATGCCGTCGCGGCGTTCCCGTATCTTTCGGATCGTGAAAAAACCTTCGCCCTCCGGGGGCTGTTCGAGAACTGGACGAAAGAACTGGCGGGAGGGTGGGACGGCCTGCCGCCGCACCTCATGGAATGGGTGGCGCGGAAAAGGGGAAATGGTCACGCCGGGGATGATACGCCCGGCGCTTTTGATGCGTAAATCGCGGCGCTCCTTGACGCGCTGCTGCCGGGCAAGGGCCTCGTGCGCTCGCTTGCGGTGGGTAAGCGCCGCCGCTATTGCAAAAACTTAAGCAGGACCCCATATGTTGAGCCAAATGGCTTTAAACCCCTACCTTTTGTAGCAAAAGTTCGAGGAGTAGGTTCAACATGGATAAGGATCGGTTGTTTGTAGAGCGGCGGCCGCAAGGAGATTATGCCGTTAGGAAACCCAATTCGGAGAGGGCGAGCGACGTACTCCCTACTCAGGGAGAAGCCATCGACCGGGCAAGAGAGCTAAACCCCGGGAAGTCACCGCTGGTCGAGCGTGTCCGCTTTACTGAAGGCGGTAAACCGGACAAGTGGCGCAAACCATAATCCAAGCTCCGTCTGTCTGCGTGGACCTCGGTGAGGCATGCGACATAACACTTGCCCACACTCCGTCTCCGGCCTAGAACCGCACTGAACTTGACGGTGCCGTACCTCATGCGGAAATCGAGAAGGACAGATTACCATGGATATAACTTATCCCGCGAGCGCAGAGGTAATCGAGAAATTCGTTGCGGACAATCGTCCTCGATATCTCAAGGCGCTCGATGAAGTTAAGGATCATTTTTCGCGAGGACAACACGAGCGAAAAGATTTGAGGTGCATTTATAATTTGTATTCTCGGGGACATAAACCGGGTGCCGATGAACTCAAGCATCCGAACAAGATACGGTTCAAATTCGACCTACATTGCGCTAAAGAAAGGCTCAAAAAATCAAACATCTTTGATACGCCTGATATTGTTGGAATGACCGTCTCTGTAACATACCCATCGGATATCAACATCGTTTGCGCCTTTCTCGATGATCTTTGCACCAAAACGGTGGTATTTCCAAAGTTTTTTAATCTAAAAGAAAACGCAACAACAAACAAAAAAAGTTTAATAAAAATAATAACATCATTTGGGTCTGTGAAAAACGACCGTGGTTATTACGCCTGCCATTATTGCCTGCGCACCAACGATACTCCAGATGACCCAATTGTCGAGGTTCAGATAAAAAACCGTTCTGCACGACGCTTGGGGGCTCAAAACACATGATATGACCTACAAAAATCCATTTCCTATCGACCACAATACAGGTAGTAACTTTTCGTTGCTAGGCGATGCTCTTTCAAATCTAGATATGCAGAGTGATTTTTTGCGGCGATCCATCCGCAAGAGTCATGCTTTTCGAGAGGCGAAGAAACGCGTTATTATAATTGAAATGATTATGCACGGAGCGGGCTCTATTTCGATTTCGGATGCGGTGGTTGCCTCTCGATCATCCTCGAAACCTAAAGCCTACGTGGAGACTCTGAGAAAAGTCGCCGACGGTACGCTCACTTTAAATAGTGATAAAATAAATAAACTACGAAAAGAGGCAATTTCGTTTTGTACAACAATTACGCACGAGTGTTGCTGTATATTACTTTGCGCTCTTGCCGTAATAACAGAAGACAACACACAAGCGCGACTGGACGCTCTTGAGCGCATCTCGATATGGGAAAGCAATGAGACAGATATCGCCCTTAACATCTCTTCTAAAATTCACAAGCACCTTGCCAATTTTTATTTTGGAAACATCGGAGAGGCGGTAGACGCTGCGGAAAATGCACTTAAATATCTCAGCACTATCAAACAAGATACATTTGTCG
>JBAUNU010000354.1:0-3288 GCA_049579405.1 Methylocella sp. | reverse complement strand
CTCGGCGGTCTTGCCGGAACGCGCTGGCCCGAACGCCTCATCGAGCAAGCGTTCCCGTGCCCAGGAATCGGCTGGCGATTCGCTGGCGATAGGGAGGTTTGGTTTGCCAACGACTCCGGCAAAAGCTAGAGCTTCTACGTCGAAATTCGAGATCGAGGTCATCCGAGCCTCCGCCGGCCACTGCCGGGATTGCACGCGACGACCCTCGCACCAGGCGAGCGCTCGATCTGCGAGCGCCTGCCAGGCCGTCCGGGACAAGGATTTGGGTGAGCGCGGAGGAGAGTTTCTCCCCCGCGCGAGATTTTGGCGGCGCCGCTTAAATCACATAGGACTTGAGCGGCGGAAAGCCGTTGAATCCGACCGAGGAATAGGTCGCCGTATAGGCGCCGGTTCCCTCGATCAGCACTTTCGAGCCGATTTCGAGACTGACCGGAAGCAAATAGGGCTCCCTCTCGTAGAGGACATCGACCGAGTCGCAGCTCGGACCCGCAACGACGCAAGGCTCGGCGGCTTCCCCATCGAACGCGGTTCTAATCGGATAGCGGATCATCTCGTCCATCGTCTCGGCGAGGCCGTTGAACTTGCCGATGTCGAGATAAACCCACCTCACCTTGTCGGCGTCCGACTTCCTCGAGATCAGCACCACTTCCGCCTCGATCACTCCGGCATCGCCAACCATGCCGCGGCCGGGCTCGATGATCGTTTCGGGAATATGGTTGCCGAAATGGCGGCGCAGCGAATGCAAGATCGCCTGCGCATAGGTCTTCACCGCTGGCACGCTGTTCACATATTTCGCCGGAAATCCGCCGCCGAGATTGACCATCTGCAAGGCGATTCCGCGCTCCGCCAAATCGCGGAATATCGCAGCAGCCGCCTTCAACGCGCCATCCCACATGCGCGGATTGCATTGTTGCGAGCCGACATGAAACGACAGGCCGAAGGCAACGAGGCCAAGCCGGTGCGCGTGCTCGACAACGCGCGGCGCCATCGCCGGCGCGCAGCCGAATTTTCGCGAGAGCGGCCATTCGGCGCCAGCGCCATCACATAACATGCGGCAAAACACCTTCGCCCTAGGCGCCGCGCGGGCCACCTTTTCGACTTCGGCCACGCAATCCACCGCAAACAGGCGCACGCCAAGTTCGAAGGCGCGCTTGATGTCGCGCTCCTTCTTGATCGTGTTGCCATAGCTGATGCGATCCGCGCCCGCGCCCGCCGCCAGCACCTGTTCGATCTCGACGACCGAGGCGGTGTCGAAACAGGAGCCTAGACCCGCCAGCAACTCGAGGACTCTTGGATCGGGATTGGCCTTTACGGCGTAGAACACGCGCGTATCCGGCAACGCCTTGGCAAAGGACGCATAATTGTCGCGCACGACATCGAGGTCGAGCACCAGGCACGGCCCGTCCTCGCGGCGGTCGCGGAGGAACTCCAAAATACGATCGGTCATCGCGGCATCTCTTCGAAGGGCGCGGACCTCCGCGCCGGAACGAACAAGCTTTGGGTGAACGGCGATGCCGCATGGGCGCCCGCGCTATGGAGACGCGACCGCTTCAGTTGACCGCCATCCGCGACCGCCGCCGCCCCGAGGCAAATGCCTAAGGGACCCCGCGCGGTCTGATGCTGCGCCGTCGGACATTCCCACCCTGGACAAGGCGGATCGCGCCGTCCAAAGTGTTCATGGCCATCGCTTGGATTGGGATGAGATCCCTCTCCGCACGCCCGGCAAGAAAGACTAGCCTCTTCGGTAAGCCAGCTTTGGAGGCTGGCAGAGACGAAAAAGCCCGGTCCGTCGTTGCTTTAAGTCGCGTCCCCCGTTTGGCGGGGTGCGCCGGTTCGCCTCCGGCTGCCGGTCCTTTTTGGGCGGTTAACCGGCCTCTTGTCCGGATCCCCGCCAACCGGCACGCAACCACAGGCACGTGCGAAATTGGGCGAAACCAGAAGTAGGCGATTCGCCGCCCATTACAAGAGGTTTTTTCAAAAAATCCGCGGCTTGCCAGATCCGAATGGTCGAATCGTACTTACTGCGAAGGCGCCACGCTGCCCGCCATAGGCTAACTCAGCAGATTGATCGCAACCCCGGGGCGCCGATCACCTGACGAATTCATCATCGCGGAAGAAGCGGCCGCGATAGCGCCTGCGGTAGTAGCAGAGCGGCACGGCGCCAATCGCGATTGAGCCGATGCTGAGGAACGAAACGCGCCAGCCAAGGTGAGGCAGCTGGTAGATCCCGACCCCAGCGACGAAGAGCGCCGATGTTAACGGGACGATCACGGCGAAGGCGATTGTCCTCCAACCGGCGCGCATCGACTTGCGGTAATGCCAGGCGCAGGCGACGCCAGCCAAAGCATAATAGAAGACGACTTGCACGCCGATCGCATTAATGAGGTCGCTCATTAACACGTTGATGGAAGGCACAGTGACCGAGCCGGCGAACAAAACAAGCGAGACGCCTGCGACAGCGAAGCCCGCAAGCCAAGGCGTCTGAAAGCGAGGATGGAGCTTGCCGATTGCTTCGCCGATCATCCGGTCGCGCGCCATGGAAAACAACAGCCTTGTGCACTGGAGGAGCTGTGTCTCGATCGTCGCGACGGCGCTGGCCAAAACCGCAAGCACGGCGATGGCGCTCCACGGCGCCGGCAGCGCCGCGGCGCCAAGGGCCGGGAGCAGGTTGCCGCCATTCGCCTGAATCTTGCTCGGCGTCAAAGCCATCTGGACCGCGACCTGCGCCAGCACAAACAGGCCGGCGGTCACCAACACGCCTAGGATGCAGGCGATCCCGGCCGTTTCGGCACCGGCCGTCTCTTCGGCAAGGTTCGCCGATACGTCCCAGCCGAAGTAATAGAAAAGCGCGACCAGCATTCCGGCCGAAAATGATTGGAGCGAGCCAAAAGCCGAAGGCAAAAACCAATCCCAGGAGAAAGCGGCGGCCGGCACCGCGCGTGCGTTAAAGATCGCGAGGCCGCACAGGAGAACGACGGCGAGCACCTCGAGCGAAGTCAAAATCACCTGCGCTTTGGCGCTGACCGTGATGCCGAAAGTGATGAGCGCCAGCACGCCTAGGAACCAGACGGCCCCGGCGCCTGTCGCCCACACAACGTCGTGGCTCCGGCCGGGCGCCAAAAGGTCGAGCGTCGCTTGTCCCGCCGGGAGCGCTGCGGCGACATTGAAGATAGTCGATGTACTGAGGAGCGCCCACCCGGCCAGGAAGCCCAGCGCCGGGTGCATCGCGCGGCCAACCCAGGCATAGGCCGCTCCGGCGTCCGGCCGCCACCGGTTCAAATAAGCGAA
>JBAUNU010000353.1:0-19267 GCA_049579405.1 Methylocella sp. | reverse complement strand
GTGAAGGCCGGGGAGGCGAGCGTATCCCGCCAGCCGATATAATCCCAATAATCGACCGGAAAGGAAACCGCCACAACGTCGGGCGCCCGCGCGATCGCCGCGAGCCACTGGTCGGCGCGTGGACAGTAGGCACACCCTTGGCTCGTGAAAAGCTCGACGACATGATCGATCGTGCCGGAAGCGAACGGCCCGGCTCCAATATTGCAGCAGGCCACCACAACCATTGCCGCACGCGCGCAGGCAACCGGGATCGAGCGACTAGAGAAAGCCATGAGCGGACCGCCGAGTTTGCAGCGATTTCGCATGCTCAGCGAATCTAGAGGAACGGATGTTTGGCGCCAGTCAATTCATGGTTACCGCCGGTTGCTCAAGACGGCGTCCTGCGGACCTTGCAGGCGCCGTTCCGACCACGCGGCGGCATTCGCGACGGTATGACCTGGCCCGATTCTATTGCCCGTTCGCTTCCCCCATCTCGCGCCGGATTCCTGGCCGCATTCATTTGGGATCGCCGGGACGGCTGGCGGCGCCGTTTTCTTCAAAATTTCGAGCCGGTGTTCGCTCGCCGGGGGTTGGCGGCCGTGTTGCAAATTGCGTAGGGGCGCACCATTGTGGAGGCGACAGCTATTCTTATCGGCGCCGCTTGACGCGCCGCGCGGAGCGGACGGATTGGGCCGCGTGAAATTTCTTCTTGCCCATTTGTCCGACCCGCATGTTGGACCCTTGCCGCGTCCCCGCCGGCGCGAGCTTATCGGCAAACGTGCCACCGGCTATTTGAACTGGACGCGTTCCCGCTCGCGCATCCATGACATGGCGGTGCTCGATCAAATCGTCACGGACATGAAGGCGCATCATCCAAGCCACGTCGCGATGACCGGAGACATCTCGAACCTCGGTCTACCGGCTGAGTTCCAGCTTGCCCGGAATTGGCTCGAAACCTTGGGCGCGCCCGAGGACGTAAGTTTCGTTCCCGGCAATCACGACGCCTATGTGCGCGGCTCATTGCCTCATCTCGTCCGCACCTTCGCGCCCTGGACCACCGGGGAGGCGAGCGCCGGCGAGGGTTTCCCATACCTCCGGATTCGCGGCGACGTTGCCTTGGTCGGCTTGTCATCGGGGGTTCCCACGCCGTTGTTCATTGCGGCGGGATATTTGGGCCGGCGCCAATTACAAGCCGCCGAGAGGCTTCTCGTCCAGACCGGCACGCGCGGACTCGTCCGCGTCGTGATGCTGCACCATCCGCCGCGAACCGCCGCCTCGCAGCTCGGGCGCGGCCTCGTGGACGCGGGCGGTCTCGCGGCTCTGATCCGCCGCGCCGGCGCCGAGCTTATCGTGCATGGCCATAGCCACCGGCTTTGCTTGGCGCGGATGGAAGGCCCAAAAGGTCTCGTGCCGGTTGTCGGCGTGCCATCGGCCTCCGTCATTCGCGGGACGCCGCATCATCGCGCCGGATACCATCTCTTCGAGATCAGCGGCGGCGGGGCCAATTGCAAAATCGCGGCCCGGGCACGAGGACTGTTGCCGGGGACGGGCGCCGTCGGCGATCTCGGTCCGCTCCTGCTGTGACGCCGCTGCATCGGGCCACCGCGAAGGGTTCCCGGCCGCCAGAACCGGCAAAGCTTGGCTCGGCGCGCGAGAATTTTTAGTTGGGCGTTCCCAGCACGGAGTGCTTGCGCGAATGCTAATCCGCGACTGTTTCGACCGTGACGTGCGCCAAACCGGCCCGCCGAAAACCGAGAAGGTCAGCGGCGTAATTCGAGACATCGATGATCCTGCCCTCAATGAACGGCCCCCGGTCACTGACCACCAGCACCGCCGAGCGGTTATTGGAGAGATTGGTCACCCGGACATGGGTTCCGAGCGGCAGCGACCGATGCGCGCAGGTCATGCGGCCGCGTCCGCGGTAGTAAGAGGCCTTGCCTGTCCAGCTTTGGGCCTGAGCGGCGGCGCAAGAGGCGAGAAACGTAAAAGCCCCTATGATAATATTCTTCAATATTCACACTCCATGGAAGGGCATCGCTAAGCTCGGAAGTCCAAGCTGAGATGACGCTGCATCGAATATGTGATGAAAAAACGGCCATATATTTACACGGCCAAGCTACGCAATATTCAAATGTTTCTGGAGTATTGGATTCTATATCTATTACGAATGCAATATTAATCCTCTATTCATCCGCATCGAAACAGAATTGTGGGATTGTACCGCTTCTATGCGAAGTTGGTTCCTGCGGCGGACGACGGACGGCAAGGGATGGTAATATGGCTGACGTCAGGGTGACTTGTACGAATGGGTGCACCGGTGACGCGAGGGAAGATTGAAATGGAAGACTGGGAGACTCGAGCGGCATTGGATGCCCACTGGGCTGCATCCGACGCGAATGACTTCGAGTTGGAACACCAAATCTACCGAGAGGACGCTGTGCTTGAGTATCCGCAGTCGGCCGAGCGCATCCGCGGCCGGCGCAATATTCAGGCGTCTCGCTTCGCACAGCCGAGCATGAAGCGCTTCACCGTGCGGCGCATCCTCGGCGCTGCCGACCTCTGGGTCACTGAATTCGTCCTTACTTACGACGGGCAACCGTCTTACACGGTGAGCATCATGGAGTTCAAAGATGGGAAGGTGGCCCGCGAGACCCAATACTTCGGCGATGCGTTTGAGCCGGGGCCTTCACGCGCTCAATGGGTCGAGCTGATGCGGTGAAATGCAAACGGCGCGAGGTGGCGATCCAACGCTTCCTCATGCCGAGCTAGATCTCAGAACGAAGGAGTACAACCATGGCAGCGCCCGACACTCTTCGCTATGCCAAGATCCCCCTCACCCACGGATCTGGTGCAATTCCTGCCCTCGGGTTTGGTACGCTGATTCCGGATCCCCTCGCGACCGAACAGGCAACCAAGACCGCATTGGAAGTGGGGTTTCGTCACTTCGATTGCTCGGAGCGCTATCGCAATGAGCAAGCGGTCGGCGATGCGATGCAGGAGGTGTTTAAGGCGGGGACGATTCAGCGGAAGGATGTGTTCATCACCACGAAGCTCTGGAATAACAATCATCGTCCTGAGCGGGTCAAACCCGCCTTCGAGGCGAGTCGCCAGCGACTCGGACTCGACTATGTCGATTGCTATCTCGTCCATACCCCCTTTGCCTTCCAACCGGGCGACGAGCAGGACCCGAGGGACGAGCGCGGCCAGGTTATCTATGATCCTGGGGTGACATTAGTGGAGACGTGGCAGGCGTTGGAGTGCTTGGTGGACGAGGGCCAGTGCAAGACAATCGGCTTATCAAATATCAATTTGGAGAAACTGCAAGAGATTGTTGAAGCCGCGCGAATCAAGCCGGCGGTCGTAGAGGTCGAATCCCATCCGTATCTCCCGGAATGGGACTTGCTCGAATATTGTCAACGACACGGGATTGTGCTGCTTGCGTTTGCGGCGTTGGGGCATGGAATGGAGCCCAGATTGCTGGATCATCCGGTGATCATCGGCATCGCACAGCGTGTCAGGAAAACCCCTGCCCAAGTCTTGCTTGCCTGGGCGGTACAACGCGGCACCGCGTTCCTGACTACCTCAGTTACGCCCGCCCAGATCCAGGAGAACTTTGAGCTTTCGACCCTGCCGGAAGACGCCATGCAGGAGATTCGGGACGGAGTCGCGACGAGGATCCGGTTCAATATCGTAGTAGAGACCGGCGTGCCTGGGTTTATTCCCAGAGGTCGGTGAACGCGAGACCATTGACCCGGCCCGCCCGCTTCTCGCAGGCGTCGCCGCGGCAAGTCGTGAAAGCGGTCGAGGCAGCGCGGGCGCTGTGACCTTGATGTGCATGAGGCCCGCGACAGCTCGCCGCAACGGTTGGGACCTTATCGACCCTGATCGGCCTAGGTTCAGGATACGTGTAAGTAGTCACAAGGCCAGCTCGAACGGCGCGGCGTGAGCCGAGACTATTTTCGCCGCGTTGAAGAACCAAGCGGACTGGGCTTCATCACCGACAAAGGTGTTGGTGAGGTCTTCAGTTGGCGCACGTGTCATCAAGCAGTGCTTCCGCACTTACGATTTTCTTCGGCGATGCACCAGACTCGTTGGCCAAAAGATAGAAACCGATCCTGCCGCCACTGAACGTCGCTCCGACCACAGCCAGTGTTTGGCTTCCCATGGAAAACTTGCCTGATGGAAGACCGCGATTGAGCAGTTTGAACGGGTTCACGTGGGCCAAGCTATCCGCCACGACCTTCATCGCCGCAAATCGGTGCCCGAGAAGGGGGGCACTAAGAAAGAACCAAGCTTCGTGAATTTCCGCTTGGTGGCGGCGCAGGAACTCAGCGACCGCCGGGGCGATGCAGGCAACATGAATATGCAGCTGGTCCTGGCTGCGGGTAGCCGCCGAGTTAATCGCCATTCCGATCTTGTCCCGCGGCAGGGGACGGCCCGCCCCTTCCTCGACGAACCGCCGGGCGTCCCATGCTGCCTCCCAATAGTTTGGCGCATTTTCCCTCAGCAACGCCGGGCTTTCGATGCCGGAAATACGAGCGGTAGGGACAACGATAACATGCGTAGCGCTGGAAGGCGCCCGGAGCACGGCAAAGCCTCGCTCAATCCCATCGGGGATGCTGACCTCCGAACAAGGAAACCCCACGCCGATGCTTTGGTAGGCTGGCACACAGATATCGTGGACGATGACCCACAGCCCGCCCCGGTTGGCTGCCGAGGCAGAATGAGCCAGATTCGCGATAGTGGCGAGGATCAGCCCCATGGCAGCCGCGAAACTAGTGACTTTGCGCAAGACGAACCCCGAAATGCTGGCTCATTGCCGGATTAAAGCAGGGCGTGTCCCTACTCTGAAAGTTATACTTAAACGTAGGTGCTCGGGAGAGGAGCGCATCAGACAATCGATGGCGGCATGCCGCCCACCACGCCAGACGGAATCGAAAAATATCCCGGCTCCGGATGATCCGTGGCATTGGTCCTGCTTATGCCCGCAGCAGCCAAGTGTTCGACGTCATCGAAGCAGAACCACAGCGGCTGCGGAACTTGCCGGCATTGGTCCGAAGCGCGCCGACGGGATCGCCACGGGTTGGCCGAGCAGCTCGCTCGAGGATGCACGTTCAGTTGCCTGGCGCTTGTGTGCGCTGCGTTTTATCGAAACGTTTGACGACACGATCTCGCTTCAGCCGGGAGAGCCTATAGATCCAAAAGATCCCGTCGAGCTGATCGACCTCGTGCTGGAGACACACGGAGAGCAGACCATCGGCCTCTTCGATCTTTTCCGCACCGCTCATATCCTGGTAGCTGATCCGCACACGGGCATGGCGTTCGATCTCTTCCGTTACGCCCGGCATGGAGACGCTGCCTTCTTCATGCCGGATCATGTCGGCGGAAGCCCAGACGATCCGCGGGTTTACATAGGTTCGCAGTCCATCCGCTGCTGTTAGTTCGATCACGGCCAACCGCTTCAAAACACCGACATGAGCGGCCGTGATTCCGATTGCCGGTGCCGCACGCAACGTGTCCAAGAGATCGGTCGCAAGCGAGCAAAGATCCTCGTCAAATACGACGACGCGCTGGGCCGCCGCGCGAAGGTGATGATCGGGAAATCGCAGGATCGTCTGCACCGTCACGGCATATTTTCCACATCCGCCCCGATCGGCCATCGCTCGTCGAGTATCGCCGATTTCGCAATCGTTTTGGTTCTGTGGGGACAGGCATAAGCATTCCCTGCCTCGGCGGCACACTGGCTCCCTTGACAACTAAAACTCGTCAGCGTGACAACGCCAACGCGGCCGTTGTCAGCCTGCGTCATGCTGGCCCTTCGTCCCGCCACATGCCGCGCATGCGGGCGCCCGCTTGCCAGTCGAGCGGCCCATGTCATGCAACAAGATACTGCAGCACGGCCGCGACGCGCGTTGCAGCTTCGTTTGAACGGATCGCACCGGCGGTCAGCTCGCCCCCTGTTTAAGGGCGAGAACCAGTTTCATCGTCCCCACTCCAGTAACTTGGCGGTGGCGCTGGTGAGCGAGTTCACAGCGTTCTGCACAAATCCCAAAGCCCCGTTGGTTCCCGTGTTTGGCTGGGTCGCCGGTGCTGCGTCCTTGGGATCGCCGATCGGTGCTGCTGGCCCGCCGTTGGATGGGCTCACAGGCATCGCCTTGGCCTTGTTCGCAATCTGGCGAGGCTGGCCGTGACGGGCTGGATCCCTTGCCGCGGTGGGCTTTCGCGGCTTCGCCACGCGGCCCACCGCTTTCGCCGCCGGAACCTTAGCTGCCGCTGGGGATTGCGACACTGGATGGGGCGTCTCATTGATATTTGCCTGCGGCGGCGTGCCGTTAGAGACTCGAAGCGGCGCCTCATTGATAATTGCTTGCGGCGGCGTGCCGTTAGAGGGAATCATGCGATCCGGAGAGAGAAGTGTGGCATCCGGCCGGACTACATCGGTCTTCATTTTTTCCGGCTCGATGGGAGCTGCCATGCTAAGCGGCTCGGCGGGCGTTTGCGCCTGCGCGGGCGCCGGCGGCGCGGCTGGGGACCTATTATCAATCTGGGCGTGGGATTCGGCCGGCAGCGTTTTCTCCTGCACTTGCGGCAAGTAGAGGGTTCGTTCGCTGCCATTGACGATAGCCATCGGCGATGGTTCCGGCGGCTTGCTGAGAATAGCGGCTTCCTGGGCAGGCGCGTCCGCACCGCTCGCGGTGTCCCCTCGTAGCTTGGTTGCTCCGCTCCCGGCCTCGATCGACGCGATCTCGGGTGGGCCCGAAGCCCGGCTTTTAAGGCCAATACCTACGGCTACGCCTGCCATTGCCACGATGACGATCGCAACCATGACATAGAGCGGGCGCCGCGCTCTGTTTTGCCCGTCGGCGGCGCCGGCGTGTCGGGAAACCGGCCGGTCGTCCTGATCGAGGAAACGCTGCGATCCGACGTCCAAACTCGAAAAAGCGTTTGACATGTTGGCTTCTGAAACCGTCGCCGTGGCTTGTTCGCGCGGTGCGCCGAGCAATCCGGCCTCGATCGCAGCGAAATCGCCGCTGATGAGGGGCGCTCGTGCGTTTGGCCCGTACTCGACCGTCGACCGCTCGGCTTCCGGCAGAATCGCTGGCTGTGGCTGCTTCGTGGCCAGCAACCCGGCCTCGATCGCAGCGAAATCGCCGCCGGCCAGGCAAACTTGCGCATCAGGCTGATTCAACGCCCCCGGTTCCCCTGTAGCCTGCCGCGCCGTTGCTGCAAGCGGAGTTTTTGGGTCGAAACCGGTCTCATGAGACTCGTCTTCACCACCGATCATGCGGAGCAGTTCGGCGAGTTCGGCGAGCGGTTCACCATCCCTTTGATCGGTGGAGCATGGCCCGCACAGGCGCCTTTCAAATACGTCCAAATCGATCATCGGGCGCCGTTCCGTAAAAATATCACTCATACTTCCGGTCTCCTGTTCCGGTAACGCGGTGGATCGCGCGGCCGATCCACGTCGCGCGATTGAGGATCCAAGCTCGAACTGGCTTTTCATTATTAAGATTTCATTAAGAAATCGGAATTGTGGCTGATCTTTGCTGCGCTCAAACGGGGACTCAACCTCGAGAAATTTTGGTAAACCATCGGATGCGGCCAGTGTGCGAGTTCCCCCGAGCGGATTAAACCCTCAAGGTTTTCGCTGATGCCACGCCTGTTTAGGCGCGCAATCCCAAGATCACGCGCGGCAGCGTGGTAAGATCGCAAATCGTCCGTGACCAGTGTCTCCGGCGGCGTAGAGATTGCTGGCGACGGCCGATGGACCTCCACCGTGACCCAAATAGAGCCGGAGCCGCGAGGTCTCCGTGGCCAAAATCACGGAAAATCTCTGGTGGAATGCGCTTTCCTCCGGCCGTGAACGTCTTCCGCACGATAGCGGACATAGCGTATCCAGAATGCTTCCCAACCCGCCGCCAACGTTGGTTAATCTCCCGGCCTATCTCAGCGACCTCGTCAGCAGAGTCTTCAGGCGATTCTCTGCGGAGGCCGCTTGCCACGCCAATGTCATCGATCTTCCCGCGACCGCTATAACGCGTTCTCCCCTCGTGCCGGACTTTAGCGAGCCACGACGACCAGACGTTTAACCTCGCCATTTTGATAGGCCTGCAAAAATGCGTTGTAGTTCTTGAAGGACACACATCCGTTCGAATCACCGTTCGGGCCGAGCATGTAAGTGTGTGCGAGAAGGCCTGTCCGTCCGTGGATGTCGCCGCCGCCAACGGGTTTGAGGCGCAACGCTTGGACTCCGTGGAAAAGTTGCTCCCGCGGCTCAAGCTCATAGACGTTCGGCGGCGTCGCCCCGCGCATTCGTTCGTTGACGTGGCGCGGATCGTCCAGCCTGTCGCCAAGGCCCGAATGTGCTTCCAACCTTGTTCCATTGGGCAAGTAGACAGTATGCGCCGCCACATCATAAACGGCGGCCCGATCGTAGCGGGGCGACGCGCCGGATGTGAGACTTCGTGCATCACCGAGAGCGCCACCTTCCGGAGCCGCGTACGCGAGGACAGGCCCTGAAGGTTGCGGCATGCCAAAAAGCTTCTCGAAAAACGTGCGATTGTCGGCGGGCGTGGTGGGGAAGACGGTCTTTCTGTTCTGCTGCGCTAACCGGCGGTCCACAGGAGAGGGGCCATGGCTTGCCGGCAGCCCCAACTCGGCGGGGCGCGGTACTGGCAAAGGTGCGCTCTCCGCGATTTGGGGAACGGCCCGTCGCGGCATCGGCAGGGCGTTTTCCGGCTCTGCGATTGCAGCAGCGGGTGCCGGCAGCATAGGTTCAAAGGTCGATTTAAGCGGAAAACTTTGCGCAAGCGAAACCGGCGCGGAACCCGAGGAAAGTTTAGGGTCGAACAGGCCGCCATAGGGATTCGAGGCAACGCCTACTGCAGCTGAGGCCGCCGGCGCTTCAACGACTTTGGGGAAGGCGGCGGGACGCACGTAGAGTGTCCACACGCCAAACAATGTGCTCGAGGCGAGAGCGGCGGCACCCGGAATGGTTTGAGAAAAAATTCTCCAAGACAAACGGCCGCGCTCGCATGGAATAAAATCACGAACCCTATCGTGTGTCATTCGTTCCGCTATCGAAATCATTGCCATTCGCGGCTCCATTCGGCCAACATTGTCCGTGGCGCGAGAAGGCGCGATCAGCCACAACAATGCGTAGGAAGCGTCGCAGCCTCGCTAAACGCAGGCACAGAGAGCTTCGCAGGTTTGCTGAAGTACCATTGCGGCGATTTTTGGCTAAATGCCGATCAAGGGATCATTTTTCGAGATGGCATTTATCAAGCGCCCGGCGAGACTGACCGGCGAAACGGGCTGCAGCGTTCGAAAATGGCCGGGCATGGGACGCCAAACGAGAGCGTTCGAACGTCCGCTCATGGCGCTGCTGTCACCATCTTCGATTGCTCGCTGTAACGCGTTACCGTCGACGCGAGGTTGGGGGGTTCCCCATCGATTGACGTCCGCTTCTGGACGCCAATGTCGGGTTTTGGCGTGGCTTGGCCGTGCCAGGCCGCGTCCACAGCCAACGGCCCGCACGGTTCCTGCGGCGGCTATTTTTCGAGCCGCGCGGCTGCGCTCGAGCCGTGGATCAAGCACTGCGGCCGGATTCGTTGAGGGGTCGTTAACCAGTTGGTCTCGCGTTGTACTCAGATAAGGGTGCGCAACCAGCTGGATTTCTGATGCGAACCTTTCAGCGGCCCCCAGAAGTGCCCTGTCCTCCGTCAATCTGTTGGCCAATAAGCGCGATGGCCCGCTCATAGACCGGAGCGGCATTCCATGCCTGGATAGCTCCGAAATTGGCTTCGCCGGGCTGGTATCCCGCGCCCGCCTGCCAGCCATGGGCCCTGAGGAAATTTGCCGTCGAGGACAGCGCGCCGGCCGCGGTGTCTAGACTTCCGCCGGTGCCATACTCGAGAATCGTCTTGGGCAAGAACTGGGTCTGGCCGATCTCACCGTGCATGGAGCCGCGCGTGCTTGCCGAGAGAACCCCGCGATCGATCAGTGTCAGAGCTGCGTAAAGCTGGTCGGTGAAATAGGCCGACCGGCGGCAGTCAAAGGCGAGGGTCGCCACTGCCGATAGGGTGTTCTGATTCCCGCGTTCCCTCCCGAAGCCTGTCTCCATTCCCCAAATGGCTATGAGTGGCCCCGGCGGGACGCCGTAGCGTTGCTGAATGGACGCGAAGAGCGCCGCATTGGATTGCTTGAGCGCGCGCCCGCGTGACGCGATGACCGAGCCGCCACGCTTAGCGAGAAACTGATCGAGCGACAAATGGAAGCTTCTCTGGCCACGGTCAGCCGCGATGGTCGCAGTCGAATAGGTCGCCGCCATAAGGGCTGCGGCCGTTGAGCCGCTGATGCCCCTTCCCCTCGCTTCATCGGCGAACTCCTTCTTCCACGCCTCGAAGCCAGCCGCCGTGCTGCCGCACTGGGCGGCGCCCGCTTTGCTCGACATCCACGCGAACGCCACCAAGGCTGCGACGGTGATGACTGTCTTGAACTGCCAGCCCTTAGTCATTCAGAACTCCTTCCCTTTGCAACAGACGAACGCTGGCTCGTCATCCCTGCCGAGATGACGCGTGATCGCCGGCTCTCGCGCCTTCAAGATCGCTGCCCTTCATATCAAAATGCAGCCGCGCTGCCCAGGGCCGCCACGAGGGCGCGGATGTAATAGGCTCCCCGCCGGTCCTTCCCCCGGCAATCGCGCAAGCCCCGCTTCGGGTCCTAAGAGGTCCTGGCCAATTTCCCCATTACCATTGCGCGGCGAGGAGTCGATGAAGCTCACGCCGCGCGAGCGTCTAGTCCCATTGAGCCCTATTACGTCGACTCGCGTCTTGCCGCGAAAAATTTACTTTTCTTCAGCGGCACGCCGGCTCTGCATCCATCTCCTGAAGAATCCGCGCACGTTCGTCGCCGCGGCATTGCGCCGCCGGTCGCAACAATTATGGCGTTGACTGGAATCGAAGGAACCTTTTCTCGCTCGGCGCCTTCATTATGAATGACTTCCTCTCGCATGGCATCTACTTTTCTGGTCGGCGCATTCGGTGCGGCGTGCCTCCTGGCGCAGGTTGGGACCGGCCAAGCACAGCTGCTTCCCGGCTCCGATCCGGTCACCGCCAAAAGTCAGCCCACAGACGCCGCCGCCGGTGGGGCGCCCCTCGATTCCGGAGCATCGAACGACCTTGGCTGCGCGAGTCCCCTTGCAGAAGGCTCGCGCGCCAAAGTTTTCGTCCCACCGGAACGCCCACGCTCGGACCGACGCCGCAAAGGGAAGCCGGATCGCGCGCACGAAGGTGGCACCGCGCTTTTAGATGATCCGACCCCCACGCTCCAGCTGGATACCGCTTTCTGCACGCGGAAAGCGGCTGAGCGCTATCGGCGCATCGCCGACGATGGCGGTTGGGCCATGATCCCGAAAGCGCTCGGACGAGATGCCTCGGCCAAGGATGTTGAGAGGCTGCGCCAGCGCCTTTCGGTAGAAGGCGACCTGCCGCAGGAAGGTGGTTCTGGCGACGCTTGGGATGACTCTCTCGCGGATGCCGTGACGAGGTTCCAGCGCCGCGCGGGCCTGCAACAGAGCGGCGAAGTCGACGAGGCGACTCTGCATGAGCTCAATGTGCCCGCCGATGTTCGTGCACGCGAGCTGGAGGCGAGCGCGAAGCGCATCGCCGATGTCAAGATTGACTTTAATCAGAGATACGTAGTCGTGAATATCCCCTCAGCTTCGGTCGAGGCGGTGCAGGACCTCCGCGTTGCGCAGCGCCATGCCGCCGTGGCGGGCGAGCTCGATCACCAGTCGCCGCAGTTGATCGCCGCCATCCGGTCAATCACGATCAATCCGGCCTGGACCATTCCGCGTTCGATTGTTGAGAGTGAGGTGATCCCTAAACTGAAGAAAAACCCGCAATATCTCCGCCGCGCCAAGCTGGCTGTGCTCGATCGCAAAGGGCATAAGATCAATGCGCGGCGTATCCATTGGTCAGACGCCGCGGCCTCGTTAGCTTTCCGGCAGGAGCCAGGCAGCAAAAATCCCTTGGGCACACTGCGTATCGACATGCCAAACCGCCAAGAGGTCTACCTGCACGATACGCCCTCGAAGCAGACGTTCGCGGCGGATTATCGCTTCCTCTCGCATGGATGCGTGCGAGTCGATGGTATCTACGATCTGGCTACTTGGCTGCTGAACGCCAACTCCAACGGCCATTGGGATCGTGACGCCATTGTCGATGCGGTGCGAGAGGGCAGCCAGAAGAGGATCGACCTCGCCAGAGCCGTTCCGGTCGCTTGGATCTATCTCGATGCCTGGGCGAGCGCCGACGGCACGGTTCATTATCGGCCGGATGTCTACGGCCTGGACGGCGCAGGTGGGGGGCATCAGACGCGGCGGTAGGAGAGACGTGCGCAACCGAAATCGCGGCGGCCACCGCGAGCGACGCGCCTCCCCCGAACTTTGGCGCTCCTTCATTTCGCAAGTGCGATAAGGCTTACGTTAGGGGATCGAGCAGCAGAGCTTGAGGAATCAGCGTGAACTTGCGGGGGAGCCTGCTTGTAGGGCCGCTGACTAGGCCACGAGTTCATGTCTTGCGAAGAAAAATGCCAAATCGTTCGTCACCCATCGGGCCGCGCCACCATATTGAATGCCTTCGTTGATCGCCTGGGCGAAGTCATGAGCGAGAGCAATATTTTGCCCTATGACGGTCAAGCCATCTTGATCGACGATCATGGCGCGGAGTTTGATTGGCCGGCGATCACGCGGGCGCTCATCGACACGATTCCGTGGCGGGTCGAAACAGCTCGGATTTTCGGTCGAGAAATGCCCATTCCGCGAATGACCGCTTGGTTTGGTGACGGTGCTTATTGCTATAGCGGTATCGTTCATCTGCCGGCCCCATTCCCCGCAATCATCGAGCGCCTGGGTGAACGTGCCGAAGCGCTATCGGGTGCCTCATTCAACGGCGCACTGGCCAATCTCTATAGGTCTGGTCGCGACAGTGTGGGGTGGCACAGCGATAACGAGGCTGGGCTTGGGAACCGCCCAACCATAGCCAGCCTGTCACTGGGCGGAGAACGCCGGTTTCAATTCCGGCATAGGGAGACGAAGCAAACTATCACGCTTGGACTAAGGATGGGGCACTGGCTCATCATGGCCGGCGAAACCCAGCGCTTCTGGGTTCATCAAGTGCCGAAGGCGGCCTCGCCCGCAGCGCCGCGGGTAAACCTCAGCTTCAGGCATATGATCCCATAGCGCCTTTCGTGAAAACTCGCACCGGGGTGAAATGGGTCGCAGCGCTTTCGCGCGACCTGGGGCGGCGCGGCAAGCGCGTCGCGCGCGTTCCTCACGGTCTCCGATTGCTTGATCGGAGGTGCGCTGGGTTGCCCTGTGCCCTAAACAAACCTTATTGACCGTCCGGTGCGCATCGGCTATGAAAGACAAGTTCGTCGGCGGCAAGGGTTCGTCCCGTGAAAATCATTCTTATCGTAGCGCGCGCGCCGGAGGCGGGACGGAGATAGGGCTCCGCCCTCCCTCAGCTGGCGCATATCTGGGGCCCTCGTGGGCCTTTTTTATTGCCCAATTTCGAGAAATCACAAACAAGCTCTCCGGAAGGCACGTTGGAGCAAGATATATGACCGATTTGATGACCGGAGCGGAAATGGTCGTCCGGGCGTTGCGGGACCAGGGGGTCGAAACCATTTTCGGCTATCCGGGCGGCGCGGTCCTGCCGATCTACGACGCCATGTTTCACCAAGATTTCATCAAGCATGTGCTGGTGCGCCACGAGCAAGGGGCGGCGCATGCCGCCGAGGGCTTCGCCCGGTCGAGCGGCAAGGCCGGCGTGCTTTTGGTGACCTCCGGTCCGGGCGCCACCAATGCGGTTACCGGCTTGACCGACGCGTTGATGGATTCGATCCCGCTTGTGTGCATCACCGGCCAAGTGCCGACTCATCTCATCGGCTCCGACGCCTTCCAGGAATGCGATACGGTCGGCATAACCCGGCATTGCACCAAGCATAATTATTTGGTTCGCCAGATCGAGGATTTGCCGCGCGTGCTGCACGAGGCTTTTTACGTCGCCCAGGGCGGGCGCCCGGGGCCGGTCGTTATCGATATTCCGAAGGACGTGCAATTCGCCGTCGGCACCTACATCGGCCCGCGCAACATCGAGCATAAGACCTATCGGCCGAAGCTCGATGGCGATCCTGGCCTGGTCGCGCGGGCCGTCGCGCTGATGGCGGCGGCCAGGCGTCCCGTGTTTTATACAGGCGGCGGGGTCATCAACTCGGGCCCCGAGGCCTCGCGCCTGCTGCGCGAACTCGTTTCGCTCACCGGGTTTCCGCTCACCTCGACCTTGATGGGGCTTGGCGCCTATCCGGCGTCGGGCCAGAGCTGGCTTGGCATGCTCGGCATGCACGGTACTTATGAAGCCAACAATGCAATGCACGATTGCGATTTGATGATCGCGATCGGCGCGCGCTTCGACGATCGCATCACCGGCCGGCTCGACGCCTTCTCGCCAGGCTCGAAAAAGATCCACATCGACATTGATCCGTCCTCGATCAACAAGAACGTGAAAATAGATCTCGGCATTGTCGGCGATTGCTCCCATGTGCTGCGCCAGGTGATCGAGGTTTTCCGCGCGAAAAATGCTTTGATCAACGCCGATGCCTTGACCAAATGGTGGGCGCAAATCGACAAATGGCGGGCGCGCAAATCGCTGTCCTTCAAGAACTCGAAGGACGTGATCAAACCCCAGCACGCGGTTCAACGTCTTTACGAACTGACCAAGGCGCGGGATACCTACGTCACCACCGAGGTCGGCCAGCACCAGATGTGGGCGGCGCAGCACTACCGATTCGAGGCGCCGAACCGCTGGTTGACGTCGGGCGGCCTGGGCACCATGGGCTACGGGCTTCCAGCGGCGATCGGCGCCCAGATGGCGCATCCCGGCGCGCTCGTCGTCGATATAGCGGGCGAGGCCTCGATCCTCATGAACATGCAGGAACTCTCGACCGCCGCGCAATACCGCCTGCCGGTCAAGATCTTCATCCTCAACAACGAATATATGGGGATGGTGCGGCAATGGCAGGAACTCCTGCATGAAGGCCGCTATTCGCAAAGCTATTCGGCCGCGCTGCCTGATTTCGTCAAGCTTGCCGAGGCCTATGGAGCGCATGGCATCCGCTGCTCGGACCCGGCGTTGCTCGATGACGCCATCATGGAGATGATCGAAACGCAAAAAGCCGTCATCTTCGATTGCGTCGTCGACAAGACCGAAAATTGCTTGCCGATGATTCCGTCGGGCAAGGCGCATAACGAGATGCTTCTACCCGGCGGCGGCGACGAGGCGATCGAAACCGCGATCAATGCCGCTGGCAAGATGCTGGTGTAACACCATGAACGCTCCGGCGGCCCCCCTCTCGCCCTATTCCTCGGCCATCGGCAAGGCGAATGTCGAGGTCCACACGCTCTCGGTCCTGGTCGATAACGAGCCGGGCGTTCTCGCCCGCGTCGTCGGGCTGTTTTCCGGGCGCGGCTATAACATCGAGAGCCTGACGGTCGCCGAGGTCGCCCATGCCGAGCATCTTTCGCGCATCACCATCGTCACTTCCGGGCCCCCGGAGGCGATCGAGCAAATCGGCCATCAGTTGGAGCGGCTCGTGCCGATCCACAAGGTCACCGATCTGACCTTGCGGGGCAATGCCGTCGAGCGCGAACTCGCGATGATCAAGGTCGTGGGCAAGGGCACCGATCGCGACGAGGCCTTGCGGCTCGCCGAGGCTTTTCGCGCGCGAGTGATCGACGCCTCGATGGAGAGCTTTGTGTTCGAGCTTACCGGCGCCGCCGGCAAGATCGACCAGTTCATCGACCTCATGCGACCGATCGGTCTCGTCGAAGTGTCGCGCACCGGCGTCGCCGCGATGTCGCGCGGGCCAAATCCGATGTGAGGCCGCGCCATCCGTTGTTTTGACCGCGGTCTTGACAAAATGCCGCGGGGCGGCGCGATCGAATCGCAAGCCGCGAGGCGAGCGCTAGTCTTGATTGCGGGAGACATCGGCAAGCGTGACGTCCACCGGCCGCGACTGATCGCCCTGCGCGACCGTCAGTGTCACCGTTTTTCCGGCGCCAAGCTTTTCAAAAATCCTCGCAAGATCGGTCACGTCGTGGACCGTCTGCCCATTCGCGGCGGTGATTACATCTTCGACTTCGCCGCTGCTAGTCACGCCCTTGAGACCGGCCTTCGCGGCCGGAGAGTCGGGATAAACCCGGAGGACGATTACCCCCTCGATGCCAGTCTGCGCGGCGGCGGCTTCGGGCGGCACGGCTATGCCTATGCCAGGTATCGGCACATGACCCTCACGTATGAGCTGCGCCGCAACACGATTGACGTCATCGATCGGGATCGCGATGCCTACGCCGGCGAACGCTCCGGAACTCGATATGATCATTTCGGTGACGCCGATCAAACGGCCGGAACTGTCGAGCAAGGGTCCGCCGGAATTTCCGGGATTGAGCGGGACATCCGTCTGGATTCCGCCGGCGATTTCATGCCCCTCTGCCGTCGGTATTGTCCGGCGGAGCGCGCTGATGATTCCCGAAGTTAGAGTCTGCTCCAAACCATAGGGATTGCCGATGGCGAAGGCAGACTGGCCGACCTGCAGGTCGGCGGAACTGCCTAGCGCGATGGGGTGAAGCGGGGAGGGGATCCTTTCCAGTTGGAGCACCGCCAGATCGTAAGTTGGGGCGGTGCCGACGACTCGAACGGAAACTGACTCTCCCGACGGAAGGTGCGCGGCAAACTGGTCGGATCCCTTGATGACATGGTAATTGGTGATCACATGCCCCGCGGCATCCCATACGATTCCCGTTCCCGTCTGAACTTCGCTCCCTTCCTGCTCTTGCGAGAAAAGGCTCTGCGGCTTCGTCCGCGCGAAAACGTACACGACCGAAGGGGAAGCGGATTGAAAAAGCTTGATCGTCGTCCGTTCCGCCTCGGTGAGATCCGCGCGGGGCGTGATTGTCCGCGGCGACGTCGCAGAGAACCGCCAGGCAACCATGTATGGTTCGGCGACAAAGGCGGTCGCCAGCACAAGGAGCCAGAATATTGCAATTCTGAGAAACCGGTTCATCATGGTATTGCCTCCGCCTGCGCCCTGCCGCTTTGAGCTTCGCAATATGCGAACGTTCAAACGCCGGCCTGGATCCCAAAATTTCTAGACTGGTCCAAAACCTAAATCCATGCCATTTGAGACGGTCGCGGATCTGACCATCGAATGAGGAAACATTACGCCATGCGCGTCTATTATGATTCCGATGCCGACATCAATCTCATCAAGGGCAGAAAAGTCGCGGTCATTGGCTATGGCAGCCAGGGCCATGCGCACGCCTTGAATCTCCGGGATTCGGGCGTGAACGAGGTCTGCGTCGCGTTACGCGAAGATTCCGCCACGGCCAAGAAGGCGGCGGCCGTCGGGCTCGAAGTGAAGACCGTCGCCGATGCTGCCGTATGGGCCGATGTCGTGATGATGCTGGCGCCCGACGAATTGCAGCGCGACATCTATAGCGATCATCTCCGTTGCAACCTGAAGCAAGGCGCTGCGCTGATGTTTGCACATGGTTTGAATATTCATTTTAATCTCATTGAACCGCGCGCGGATCTCGACGTCCTCATGGTCGCGCCGAAAGGGCCAGGCCATACCGTGCGGTCGGAGTATAAGCGCGGCGGTGGCGTGCCCTGTCTCGTCGCGGTCGCGCGTAACCCGTCCGGCAACGCGCATGATCTCGCCCTTTCCTATGGGGCGGCGATCGGCGGCGGCCGCGCCGGCCTGATCGAAACGACGTTCCGGGAAGAATGCGAGACCGATCTTTTCGGCGAGCAGGTGGTGCTCTGCGGCGGCCTCGTCGAACTTATCCGCAATGGGTTCGAAACCCTCGTCGAGGCGGGCTACGCGCCGGAAATGGCTTATTTCGAATGTCTGCACGAGGTGAAGCTCATCGTCGATCTCATCCATGAGGGCGGCATCGCCACCATGAATTATTCGGTCTCGAACACCGCCGAATATGGCGAATATGTCACAGGCCCGCGCATCGTGACGGCGGAAACCAGGGCCGAAATGAAGCGGGTTTTAAGCGATATTCAGTCTGGCCGTTTCACCCGCGATTGGATGCTCGAAAACCAAGTCAACCAGACGTCTTTCAAGGCGATGCGGGCGAAGGCTGCCGCGCACCAAATCGAGGAAGTCGGCGCGAGATTGCGGGCGATGATGCCCTGGATCGGCGCCAACAAACTCGTCGACAAGGAGAAGAATTAGAGCACGTAGGTCCGAACGATGCACCGAACGCACCGGAACCCTTCACGCTGAGGGGCGGTGGTAAAGCCTTTCTCGGCGCGCCGCCGAGCCAAACGCGTTTTCCCAACGGCAATGGGAGGATGCTAATAATCGAGCCGGAAGGCTGGAACCGGCATTCTACGAAGCCCGCGAGGTACTGTTCGGATGTCGTCGCTATCAATTGGAGAAAATGAAATGAAATTATCCGCGCGCAATTGCCTCGAAGGCAAGATCAAGGAAGTTCACAAGGGTGCGACCACCGCGCATGTCGAAATCGAACTCAAGGGCGGCGAAACCGTCATCGCTTCGATCACCAACGAAGCAGTCGCGGAGCTCGGCCTCCAAAAAGGCACCCAAGCCTACGCGGTCATCAAGGCCTCCGATGTGATGATCGCTACGAAATAAAGTGCGCCAGGCAAAGTTCGCGCGGACCTTTTGCCGTTTACCATCCCGTTCAGGCCTTCGGCGGGGTATGCCCGATCCGTAGCGATTCCTCCGCGCTGCTCTTGAGAACGCCTTGGATCTTGCCGGTCAAGGCGGCGAGGATCCAGGGAAGCTGCACTTCAATGCGCACGGCATCGTTCATGACGTAAAGTTGCGCCGTCGCGGTCTGGCCAAAAGCCACGACCCGCAAATTCGCCGTGTCGCCGTTCCAATTGACCTCGCTGTACGCGAGCTTATCGATGTAATCCCGGCGCAGAAGCTCAATTCCCCCGGAAATCCGCCTTTTCGCTTCTTCGGCGCCGAGGCGGTGCGGCAGGGTGATGACGATTGAGTTCGACATGACGATCCTCCAGTGTTCGCCATGTAAACATTGTTGGCTCTGGTTGCCACCCGCACGCCGCACGCAAATGCGGAGCCAGGCGGCTCAGCAGGACATTAGTGGCAGGGCGGCAAGCCAGGCCCACCGCAAGCTGGCTTCTGCTTCTGCTGCTGCGGCGGGGCGTGCGGCGGAGGGTAGGCC
>JBAUNU010000352.1:0-7497 GCA_049579405.1 Methylocella sp. | reverse complement strand
TGGTTCACCTTGCCGGGCGCCCGGTGGGCGAGGCGACGCTCGTGAACGACATCGCCAACGCGAATGACATCCCGAAAAAATTTCTCGACACGATTCTTGGCGAACTGCGTAACGCCGGCTTCGTTTTTTCCAAGAAGGGCAAGGGCGGCGGCTACTCACTGGCCCGCCCCGCGCATGAAATCAAGGTTGGTCATATCGTTCGCGTCCTTGATGGGCCGCTCGCTCCCGTCGCCTGCGCAAGCAGGAATTCCTACCGGCGCTGCGAGGATTGCGCCGATGAACGGCACTGCTGCGTACGTCTCGTCATGCTCGAAGCCCGCAATGCGATCGCGACCGTGCTTGACAATCGCACGCTCGCGGAGATGCGGGCGCTGGCCGGCAAGGACGAAGAAACTCTGTTGCATTGCGTTTGACGCTCAAAGTGCCGGCGGAACGAAAGAGCCCGCCCGGCGCGCCTCGATCGGCAAATTTTCAGCTCGCGTATCAAAACCGGATCAACTCACCCGAACGGCCCGGACGGCGCCGTCGAGGAGCTGGTCAATCGCCTCGGTAACGGCATCGACCGGCGCCATCCCATCGACCGTTTTCAGGACCGACTTTTTCGCATAAAAGGCGGCGACGGGCGCCGTCTCGGCGTGGTAGGCGGCGAGCCGGGTCTTGAACGCCTCGGGGGTGTCGTCGGCGCGCACCGTTCCGCCGCACGCGAGGGTGTCATTCGCGCGCTTGGCGATCCGCGCAAACAGTGCCGCCTCGTTCACCTTGAGTTCGATGACGGCATCGAGATCCAGGTTCTTGGCGCCGAGCATTTTGGCCAACGATTCCGCTTGATGCACCGTGCGCGGGAATCCATCCAGGATAAAGCCACCCTTGGCGTCCGGGGCCGCGATACAATCGGCGACGATCCCAACCACCGTCTCGTCCGGCACAAGGCCGCCCTTGTCCATGATCGCCTTTGCCTCGAGCCCGGCCGGCGTTGCGGTCTTGACCGCGGCGCGCAGCATGTCTCCCGTGGACAATTGCGGGATGTGATATTTCTCCTTGAGCCGCGCCGACTGCGTGCCTTTCCCGGCCCCGGGCGGTCCAAGAAGGACCAGTCTCACCGGCGTTTCCCCCGCAATTTGGCTTTTTTCACAAGGCCCTCATACTGATGCGCCTGCAGATGGCCCATGATCTGAGCCACCGTGTCCATGGTGACGCTGACCACGATGAGGAGAGACGTTCCCCCGAAATAAAACGGCAGCGCCGCATAGGAGATCAGCATTTCCGGCAACAGACAGATGAGGGCAAGATAGGCGGCGCCGAGAACCGTGATGCGGGTCAGGATCGTGTCGATATATTGCGCCGTCCGTTCGCCCGGCCGTATCCCCGGCACGAAGCCGCCGTGTTTCTTGAGATTGTCCGCCGTCTCCACGGGATTGAAGACAATGGCGGTGTAAAAAAAGGCAAAAAAGACGATCAGCCCGACATAGGCGACCATGTACAGCGGGCGGCCGTGGCCGAGATAGGTCGTGATGGTCGCGAGAATTCCGGTGCCGCCCTGGCTCTGTGAGAAATTGGCGATGGTGACCGGCAACAGCAAAAGCGAGGACGCAAAAATCGGCGGGATGACCCCGGACGTATTCAGCTTCAGCGGCAGAAATGAAGTTTGGCCCTCGTAGATTTTATTGCCTTGCTGACGTTTTGGGTAGGTGATCACAAGCCGCCGCTGCGCCCGTTCCATGAACACGATGAAGCCGACCACCGCAATCGACATCGCCAGCACCCCGAGGATCAGTCCCGTCGAGATCGCGCCCTGGCGGCCGAGTTCCAGCGTATTGACGATGGCCCTAGGGAAAGCCGCGACGATGCCGGCGAAAATAATCAGCGAGGAGCCATTGCCAATGCCGCGCGAGGTGATCTGTTCGCCGAGCCACATCAGAAATATCGTGCCGCCCATCAAAGTCAACACGGTGGAAATGCGGAAGAACAGCCCAGGTTCGAGGACAACGCCGGGCTGGCCTTCGAGCCCCACCGAGATGCCATAGGCTTGGAAGGCAGCGAGAACGACTGTCAGATACCGCGTGTATTGATTGATGACCTTGCGCCCGGACTCGCCCTCCTTCTTCAAAGCCTCCAATGTCGGGAAGACCGACGTCAGCATCTGGATGATGATCGAGGCGGAGATGTAAGGCATGATGTTCAACGCGAAGATCGCCATGCGCTGGACCGCGCCACCGGCGAACATATTGAACAATTCAAGAACGCCCTGCCGGTTGCCGGTAAAGCTCTTTTCAAAAACCGCAGGATCGATTCCGGGCAAGGGGATGTAGGTCCCCAGACGATAGATGACCAACGCCGTGAGCGTGAACAAAATGCGCTTTTTGAGCTCCTCGGCCTTGCCGAACGCACTCCAATTGATATTCGCCGCGAGCTGCTCCGCCGCCGATACCATTTACTGCTCCCTTGACACGCGAGGTGCCAGAATGTTTTTTGCCATTTGCCTTCCAGGGAAACGAGAACGTTCCAGATCTCCTCCCGAAGCCAACCGTTGCCGAGGCCAGGACATTTAAAGCAACCGCTTAGGCTGCGGGTGCCTTTTTCCGCGGGCCGCCGTGAAGAACGTGGGCCTCGCCTCTTGGCGGCGAACCCTAAGCGCCGGCCACCGGACCTTCGATTTCCTTTGTTAACAAAGCGATCGACCCGCCGGCGCCCTCGATCGCCGCCACCGCGCTCCGCGACGCCGCGGCCACCTCGAAGACGAGCCTTGCCGCAAGCGCGCCCTTGCCCAGGATCTTGACGCCATCGCGCGGCTTGGTGCAGACACCGGCGCCGATCAACGCCTCGATTGTCACTGCGGCCGCCGCATCGAGCTTGCCCGCATCCACCGCGGCCTGAACGCGGCCGAGATTGACCTCATTATAGCGGATCGAAAATGGGTTCCAGAAGCCGCGCTTTGGCAGCCGCCGGTGCAGCGGCATCTGGCCGCCCTCGAAGCCCTTGATCGCGGCACCGGTTCGCGCTTTCTGTCCCTTGACACCCCGCCCGCAAGTCTTACCCTTTCCAGACCCGATCCCGCGCCCGACTCGCATGCGCGGCTTCAACGCCCCGGCATTGTCGGCTATCTCGTTGAGCTTCATCGTCTTTTCCTCGTTTCGGACGGCCCCCGCGCCGCCTCCACAATGCGAACGAGGTGCGCCACTTTCGCAATCATGCCGCGCACGGCGGCGGTGTCTTCAAGCGAGGACCGCCGGCCGATCTTGTTCAGGCCAAGACCGATAAGCGTCGCGCGTTGCGGCGCGGGACGGCCGATTGGACTCTTGATCTGTTCCACGATGACCCGGGCCACGGGGTTTGCCGTCATGGTCTGTCCTTACGCTTCGCTGGCAGCTTCCGTCTCGCCACCTTGGCGGCGCGCCTGGAGAGCGGACACCTTGAGATTGCGGCGCGCCGCGACGGCGCGGGGCGAGTCTTCCCGCTGCAGGGCAGCGAAGGTCGCGCGCACCATGTTATAGGGATTTGATGATCCTTGCGACTTGGCGACGACATCGTGCATGCCGAGGGTCTCGAAAATGGCGCGCATCGGACCGCCGGCGATGATGCCAGTTCCGGCCGGCGCCGCGCGCAGCACCACGCGGCCCGCCCCGTGCCGCCCATGAACGTCATGGTGCAAGGTGCGGCCCTCCCGCAGCGGCACCCGGATGAGCGAGCGCTTCGCGGATTCGGTTGCCTTGCGGATGGCTTCGGGAACCTCGCGGGCCTTGCCATGGCCAAAGCCGACCCGGCCCTTCTGGTCGCCGACGACGACGAGTGCGGCGAAGCCGAATCTGCGGCCGCCTTTCACCACCTTGGCGACGCGATTGATATGGACCAAACGATCCATGAATTCGCCATCGCGATCCTCGCGATCGCGGCCCCGGCCGCCTTCCCCGTCACGCGCCATCTGTCTGTTCCATTTTCCAATCCGTTTGGTGTTTGGTCCGCCGCGCGGCCGGCATTTTTTGTGCCGCTCGCGTTAAAATTTGAGGCCGCCTTCGCGGGCGCCTTCCCCCAGCGCCTTGACCCGTCCGTGATACAAATAGGCACCGCGGTCGAACACGACTTCGCGTATTCCGGCCTGCGTCGCGCGCTCGGCAAGCTGCCGGCCGACGATCTTCGCCGACTCCGCCGTTGCCCCGCTCTTCAGGCCTTCCCGGTTGGCCTTTTCGAGCGACGACGCGGCGGCGAGGGTGCGGCCCAAGCCATCGTCGACGATCTGGCAATAAATCTGCTTCGACGAGCGGAAGACCGTCAGCCGCGGCTTGCCGTGGGCATGGGTCCGGAGCGAACGCCGGACACGCGCCCGGCGGCGGGCCGTCACCCCATTATCTTTGGCCATGGCTCAAATCCTTGCTTTGGTCTCTTTTACTTCTTCTTGCCTTCCTTACGGAAGATAAATTCACCGGCATATTTTACGCCCTTGCCCTTATAGGGTTCAGGCGGGCGCAAGGCGCGGAGTTCCGCGGCGGTCTGCCCCACCTGGCGCTTGTCGATGCCGGTGATCGAGATTTCCGTCGGCTTTGGCGCCGCAATTGCGATTCCGGCTGGAATCGGGAAAGTCACGTCGTGGCTGTAGCCAAGCGAAAGTCGAACGCTTTTGCCCGAGACCACGGCCTTGTAGCCGACCCCGGTGATCTCGAGTTTGCGCTCGAAGCCTTTCGAGACGCCGATCACGAGACTGTTGACCATCGACCGCGTCGTGCCCCACATCGCCCGCGCCTGCGTGCTGTCGTCACGCGGCGTGACCGCAATCTTGCCCTCCACCAAATCCACGCTCACGTCATCGGGCGCGGTGAAGGATAGCTCTCCCTTGCCGCCCTTCAATGAAATGGACTGGCCATCGACCTTGGCCGTTACGCCGGCGGGGATGATGACCGGCTTCTTTCCGATCCGCGACATGCTAAGTTTTCCTCGTTCTTCCGGTTAGAAGACCTTGCAGAGGACTTCGCCGCCGACGTGGGCGTCGCGCGCGGCGTGGTCGGCCATGACGCCCTTGGGGGTTGAAACAATCGTAATTCCCAATCCGTTCGCAACGCGCGGCATCGCATCGACGGCGGCATAAACGCGGCGCCCTGGCTTCGACACCCGTTCGATCTCGCGAATGACCGGGGCGCCGTCGGAATATTTCAGTTCGATTTCGAACTCGGTGCGGCCATTGCCATATTCGGTCGTGGAATAGCCGCGAATATAGCCTTCCGATTGCAAGACGTCGAGCACATGCGCGCGCAGCCGCGATCCCGGCGTCTGCACCTTGCCCTTGCGGCGCATCTGGGCGTTGCGGATGCGGGTGAGCATATCGCCCAACGGATCGTTCATTGCCATGATCCGCCCTCCTACCAGCTCGATTTCACGAGGCCGGGGATCAAGCCTTTCGAGCCCAAGTCCCGGAGCGCGATGCGCGACATTTTCATTTTGCGCGTGAAGCCGCGCGGCCGCCCGCTCACCTCGCAGCGGTTGCGAATCCGCGAAGCGGCGGAGTTGCGTGGCAGCTCGGCAAGTTTTAGGCGCGCGGCGAAGCGCTCCTCAATCGTCAGGGCCTCGTTATTGGCGATCGTCTTCAAGCGGCGGCGGCGGCCGGCATATTGCTTGACCAGCTTGATGCGGTGGTTGTTTTTCTCGATCGAACTTTTCTTCGCCATCAATCTTTGCCTCTAGTTTCCGCGTTTGAAACCTGTTCGTTTCACTGCCGGAACGGGAAGTTGAAGGCATGCAAAAGCGCGCGCGCCTCGGCGTCGGATTTTGCCGTCGTGCAAACGATCACGTCGAGACCCAAAATGCTTTCCGTCTTGTCGTAGTCGATTTCGGGGAACACGATATGTTCCTTAATCCCCAATGCGTAATTGCCGTGGCCATCGAAACTCCTCGGGTTGAGGCCGCGAAAATCCCGGACCCGGGGCAGCGCGATCGTGACCAGCCGGTCGAGGAACTCGTACATCCGCGTCTTGCGCAAGGTGACCTTGGCTCCGATCGGCATGTTCTCGCGTACCTTGTACGTCGCGATCGCCTTGCGGGCATGGGTGATGACCGCCTTCTGACCGGCGATCAGGCCGAGGTCGGCCGCCGCGAGGGTGACCTTCTTAGTGTCGTTGACCGCTTCGCCGACGCCCATGTTGAGGACGATCTTCTCGATGCCCGGCACTTCGAACCGGTTCTTGTAGCCGAATTGCGCGGTGAGCCGCGGCCGCACGACCTCTTCGTAATGTTTCCTGAGCCGCGGGAGGTAATCCTTGGGTGGCACAAGCGCTTCCGCGGTGGCCGCGGACCGCGCGTCTCCCCGGCTCGCCGGGGCTGGTTTCTTGGCCTTGGCGGCGGCCTTCGGACTCCCTTTCGCGCTCTCCTTCGCGGTATTTTTACCTACGTCCTTGCCTGCGGGCTTGCCCGCGCCCTTGGCACCGCCCTTGCCAGTTTTCGCCTCAGCCATCGATCAATTCTCCGGAGCGCTTCGCGAAACGGACCTTGCGGCCGTCCGTCAAGATCTTGAATCCTACCCGCGCGGGCTTGCCGTTCTTGGGGTCGGCAATCGCCAGATTCGATAGATGGATCGGGGCCTCCTTGGTAATGATCCCTCCTTCCACCTTGGCGGTTTGCTTCTGGTGCCGTTTCACCGTGTTGACCCCGCGCACGATCGCGCGCTGCTCTTTGGGCTGAACCCGCACAACCTCGCCGGAACGGCCTTTATCGCGCCCGGCGAGGACAACGACCCTGTCGCCCTTTTTGATTTTTGCCGCCATCACAACACCTCCGGCGCGAGCGAGATGATCTTCATCTGGTTCTTGGCGCGCAGTTCGCGCGGAACCGGTCCAAAAATGCGGGTGCCGACCGGCTCCGACTGGGCGTTGATCAACACCGCCGCGTTGGAATCGAACCTGATCACCGAACCGTCGGCACGCTTGATGTCCTTGGCGGTGCGCACGACCACCGCTTTCATCACCTCGCCCTTTTTGACGCGCCCGCGCGGAATCGCTTCCTTGATCGAGACGACGATAATATCGCCAACGCCAGCATATTTCCGCTTCGAGCCGCCGAGCACCTTGATGCACATCACGCGGCGCGCGCCGGAATTGTCGGCGACGTCGAGGTTGGTTTGCATCTGGATCATCGTCTTGCGCCTTTCTTCCCAGACCGGTTCCCGGCGGCTCACGGCCAACCGGACTCCTGTCTGAAAGAGGTTTTCGCCTGCCCGTCAATACACCCGCCGTTTGGCCCCCGCGCCGACGACGGTCCAGCGCTTCAGCTTCGAGATCGGCCTCGTCTCCTCGATCGACACCGTGTCCCCCACCTTGAAAGCTTTCATCTCATCATGCGCGTGATTATTCTTCGATCGCCGCACCGTCTTCTTCAACTGCGGATGCGTAAAACGGCGCTCGACCTTGACGACGATCGTCTTTTCTTGCTTGTCGCTCACCACGACACCGTGGAGAATTCGCTTCGGCATGATTGCTTGAACCTGTCTTTGACTTAGCCTTGGTTTTGACGCTACCC
>JBAUNU010000351.1:0-1710 GCA_049579405.1 Methylocella sp. | reverse complement strand
ACTTTATACATTTTGGGATTACCAGGCGGGCGCTTGGCAACGCAACAAAGGCATCCGCATCGATCATCACTTGCTTTCGCCGCGAGCGGCGGACCGGCTGGTCGCGGTTGCTATCGACAAGGAAAGGCGTGGCGAGGAAAGACCCTCGGATCACGTGCCGGTGCGCGTCGAACTAGCATGACTGGCTGCTAGCCGCGCCGAGGATGCCGCGCTGGAAACGGTGACGGGCCCCCGCGCGCCGCGCCGGTGGTGGCGGCTCAAGAACTCGCCCGGACTACTGCAGCGAAGCCGCAAGCCAAGCCTGTATCGAAGCCCAGAGGAAAAGCACGGTCGCGGTGGCCCCGAGGCCGCACCGCACCGCATGCAATCTGCCCCAAAGTCGGACCAGCGCGCGGCTTTTCGGGCCCGCATTTTGTGGCGGGGTTTCCATCAAGAGCTTGTTCGTCGGCAAGATGGCAATGAGCGTGAAAGGCCAGTTGGCAAGGAGCACGAAGGCTCCCGCGACCCAACGCCAGTCCATCTCGGCGCTCGCGGCGATGAGACCAAGGGAAAAGCCGATAATCGCCAACGGGCCCTGCATCGCGAAGCCGCGGTGATAGGCGGCCTTCCATTCCGCGAGGGACGCCCGGTCGTCAAGCGCAAGGCGTGCCGGTTGTTCCGCCACGCTGACGTAGACGGCGGCGCCGGTAAACAGAGCGGCGGCGACGAGCGCGAGTTGTCCTCCGAGCACGGCTTCCATTCCTTCGATCCGCTTGCCTCGCTGTTCGTAGCATTTGGCGCCCCTCGCGGCAAACGCCGGGGCATGGAAGCCGCGAAGCCGCGTAGCGGGTTCGGGCAGGTCTTCGAACCAGCAGCGCGGGCCAACCGCAGGGTTCGAATTCGAGCAGACGGCGTACCGCTGGCCGCGCCCTAAGGACACGAATGCCCGCAACGTTCCGGCCCGGTCAAGGAAAACCTGCCGGATTGATCCAGCGATGGTAAGCTCGCCCCGGTGGAACTAAAACTGGAACGTCGAAATGGGGCTTCCCTCTTGACGAAGAACCGCTCCGATGAACATTTTACGGCGGTGGTCATGCCCCACCTCGACGACGCCTACGCGCTGGCCCGCTGGCTTAGCGGAAACAGCACCGACGCGGAGGATATCGTCCAGGAAGCCTGCTTGCGGGCGCTGCGAGGTCTCGATCGCTACGCCGGCGGCAGTACCCGCGCCTGGCTTCTGGCCATCACGCGCAACACTACCTTCACCTGGCTCGCGCGCAATAGGCCGAAAGCGCTGGTGATAACCGAAGACATCGAGAACCTGACACCCGCGGATGACGCGGCGACACCGGAAGAAGCCTTGATCGCCAAGGCCGACGCCGCGACGATCGAGCGGGCGATCGCCGCCTTGCCGCCGCCTTTCAAGGAAACCCTCGTGTTGCGCGACATCAATGGATTAAGCTACCGCGATATCGCCGAGATTACCGGCGTACCCTTGGGCACCGTGATGTCGCGCCTCGCCCGCGCGCGCGGCCTTCTCATGGCTGCCTTGGGCAGGCGAGAGGCAAAATGAGCACAGGCAACGAAACTCTTCTCACCCAGGCGGCGCTCGACGGTGAACTCGATGCCGCCGGCATGCTCAATTTCGAAAATCGCCTGGCCGCGAATGCTTCCCTTGCCGCCGAATACGGGCGCCTGAAAACCCTGCACGAGGTCATGCGCCGGGAACTC
>JBAUNU010000350.1:0-6548 GCA_049579405.1 Methylocella sp. | reverse complement strand
AAACTATCTCTCTGGTCTCGCCCTCGCAGCCATAATGATCGCATGGATTTGAATGAGTCCCCAACCTAGACGCAGTTAGGGCCGCTTGTGAATTCCGGAACCTTTTCGACGCAATCCTGAATCGATGGCTTGATGACTGGAAGCTGTACACTCCGCAAAAGATAGAAATAGGACTAGCCTGCGGAATACATACCGGCGAGGCGCTCGTTGGCAACGTTGGCACCGATTTTCGGGATCAGTTCACAGCTCTTGGCCCCCACGTTAATTTCGCTGCACGGATAGAGGCACGCGCAAAGCCCCGGCAGATTCTCGTGTCACAGTCGACGGAGGCGCGCATTAAGCAGAAAGCGAAATTAAAAGCTGCCGGGGAGATCAACGACATCAAAAATATCCCTGGTACTTTCAGCCTGTTTTCTGTTCTCGAAACGGCCCAGTTGAATCTATAAATCTAAATGAGTTCCTGGCCGGCGCGCCGGGTTCTTTTGCAGCGACCCGTAGCATGCGACGGCTGGCAAGCCGTGCTCCGGGGCGGCCTGGACACGCAAACGTTTCTCGCTCCAACGGTCTTGCGGAACCTCCGGCCAACGCTCGCGAACTTGCAGCCGCCTTCAGGCAAACGCCATGATGACGGCATCGACCGCGATGGAGTCGCCTGCCTTTACGTTTATTTTGCCCACGGTCCCATCGGTTTCGGCGCGCAAAACGGTTTCCATTTTCATCGCCTCGATGACGCAGAGGGGTTCGCCCGATATCACCGCCTGGCCGGCGGCCACCTCGATCGATTTGACGAGGGCGGGCATTGGACTCCGCAGCAATTTCGAGCCGCCAGCGGCTTTTTTCTCCGGCATGAGCGCGGCAAGCTCCGCCTCGCGCCGCGTGTAGACGCGCGCGTCAGCCACAAAGCCGCCGTGCGCCAAGGTATAGCCATTGAGAATGGGGCGCAGTTGAAGCACCCTTGTTTCGCCGTCGATCGTGCCGTTCCAAACGGGCTCACCCGGGACCCAACCGGAACTGCAGATATGCGCGTGCCCAGTCTGCTCAAATCGCACAACCAGCCCTTCGTCCCTGGGATCGAGCGTCACGTCATGACGATTTTTGCCAAGCATGAGCGCGCGCGAGCAGGCAACCCGGATGGGGCGCGGGGCGCGCATCTGGCCCGAGATCGCGCGCTTGCGTTCATTTATCACATAATCAACGGCAACCGCGACGCTCGCGAACATGCGCGCGCGCTCTCCTTCCGGCGCAGGCGCAGTAAAACCGCGCGGGTATTCCTCGGCGATGAAGCCGGTCGAGAGTTCGGCCGCCCGAAAGCGCTTGTGCGTCATCACAGCGGCGAGAAAAGAAATATTGTTCGCGACACCCTCGATGACAAACGAATCGAGCGCCTGCGTCTGCGCTTTTATGGCGGCCGTTCGATCCGCCGCATGGGTCACGATTTTCGCGATCAGCGGATCGTAGTGGATGGAGATCTCGCTGCCTTCGCGAACGCCTGAATCGATGCGCAGCGTCACACCATTGCGATGGCCGGGCGCCGGTGGCCGGTAGGTCCTGAGCCGCCCGGTCGAGGGCAAAAAATTCCGCGCCGGGTCTTCGGCAAGGACCCGGCTTTCGATCGCGCGGCCTGTCAGTTGCACGTTGGCCTGGCCAACAGGCAATTTCTCGCCGGCGGCCGATCGGATCATCTGTTCGACGAGGTCGATGCCGGTGACGAGTTCGGTCACCGGATGTTCGACCTGCAACCGTGTGTTCATTTCGAGGAAATAGAAATTTTTGTCTTTGCCGACGATAAATTCGACCGTGCCGGCCGAATCGTAGTTGACCGCCTGCGCCAGCGCAATCGCCCATTCGCCCAGCTTGCGGCGCGTTTCCCCGTCGACGAAGGGAGAGGGAGCTTCCTCGATTACTTTTTGATGGCGGCGTTGGATGGAACATTCGCGTTCGCCAAGATGAACGAGGTTTCCGTGTTTGTCGCCCAGGACTTGAACTTCGATGTGGCGCGGATCGCCGATAAATTTTTCAATGAAGACCCGGCCTTCGCCGAAAGCGGATTTCGCTTCCGACCGCGCGCGGGCAAAATTTTCCGCGATCTCCTTGCGCGCGGAAACGATGCGCATCCCCCTGCCGCCGCCGCCGGCCGAGGCCTTGATCATCACCGGATAGCCGATGGCATCGGCGATCTTCGCAGCCTGAGTTATGTCGTCGATGGCGCCGGGGAATCCCGGCACGGTCGCGACACCTGCCGATTGAGCGAGTTTCTTCGCTTCGATTTTGTCGCCCATCGCCTCGATGGCGTTCGGGTTTGGGCCGATAAAGGTGATGTTGTTTGCGTCCAATGCACGCGCGAACGCCGCCTGCTCCGACAAAAAACCGTAGCCCGGATGCACCGCCTCCGCGCTCGCCGCCTTGCAGGCCGAGACAATGTTTTCGATGACGAGGTAGCTTTTCGCCGCAGGCGGCGGGCCGATCCGCACGGCTTCGTCCGCCATATCCACATGCGGCGAATCCTCGTCGGCATCGGAATAGACGGCGACGGTCGCAATTCCCATTCGCCGCGCGGTCGCAATCACCCGGCACGCGATCTCGCCACGGTTCGCGATGAGAATTTTTTTGAACATCCAAGACCCCGGAATGGCGACACGCCGGCCGAGGCGTGCCACCACGGCCAAGCCGCTCGGTTCCCGCGCTCGGCCGCCGTTTCCATGTTCAAGTGCCGATCCCGCCGCGCTCCGTGCGGACATGCGCGGTCATAAAAACATAGTCCCACCACGGCACGCTGACCCCGAAGCCGCGCGTGGAATCACGGAAATGATGCAGCATGTGGAGACGCCGCAAAGCGAGGCCCAAACGGGTCTTGGGCTCGCCATGATGGACATAGTAATGCACCATGTCGTAGCCGAGATAGCCGATGACAAAACCCATCAGGACCGGATACCCGAGGGGCAGGCCGAACAGTAGCCGCACGACGGCATAGGCAATCAGCATGATCGGTCCGCTGAGCAACATCGGCATGACGAGGCGCAGCGGATCGTTGGGATGCACGTGATGGACGCCATGGATCAGGAAATGAATTTTGGCGCCCAACCGGCCGGGAAATGCGCAATGGAACAGCAAGCGGTGGCCGAAATATTCGATGAGGGTCCAAATAAAATAACCAAGCGCCGTGGCGCAAAGGACGGGCCCAGCATCGTAAGCTTTCAGGCTCAACCCCGCGAGGACGAAAACCAAAGGCAAATAAACAAACAACGGCGTGGACCAATGGACGCGCGACAATTTGTCGAGCAAGGGATTCTCGAAAAGCCGCGGCGACGCGCGCAAACTTGCCGCTCCTTGCGAGGCTCCGCTCCCGGAATCGTTTGCCGCCGGCGTCATTCTTGACGTACCCTCCTCGTCGCGCGGCCCAAATCGCCATTCATCGAGTTTGCAATTTCCGCATAAATCGAGGCCGATGTTGCTCCTGCATGAAACGGACTGCCGCGAGCGTCAAGCCATCGCGGCCCATGGCCCGATACGAAGAGCCAATCCATGGCATTGAATAATTTCGCGCCGCGATGTAATATTGTCAAATTGGGCAACCGGCGAAATGATCGGCCGTGAGCCGGGTCGGCCCAATTCCACGCCGCGCGCGGCGTGAAGGGCGGCAGTTTGGGACGCTTGTGGCATGACAGAATTTTCGCAGGACAGCTTTGCGGCGGCCGCGCCGCCAAGCAAATACCCGCATAGATCGCTTTTGGAGCGCTATGGTCTGCGGGCCACCCGTCAGCGTCTAGGTCTTGCGAGGCTTCTCTTCAGCAAAGGCAATAGGCATGTGACCGCCGATACCTTGGCGGCGGAAGCCAATGCTTTGAAAATGCCTGCTTCGCTGGCGACAGTTTATAATGTGCTTAATCTCTTCGCTCAAGTTGGCATCGTGCGCGGACTCGCGATCGAAGGCACAAAAACGGTTTTCGATACGAATACGAGCGATCACAGCCATTTCTTTTTTGAGGACACCGGCGAGATCGCGGATATTCCTCTTGAAGGAATGAAATTTGCCGGCGATGTCACGCCACCGGAGGGCTATGAAATCATCAAGGTGGACGTCGTCATCCGGCTGCGCCGCAAGACGAGCACCAAAGTTTAAGCTCGAATCGCGGCGGCCGGGCGCGGCGGGGATTCGTCGCGAATCGGCCGGCACGAGGCCTGGACCTAACAGTGAGAGTTGAAAGGCCCAGCCGGTTCTGTCGCCCGCGCGTTCCGTGTTTGGATCGCTACTGCTGATCGCCGTTGCCATCGGTGGCGCTGCTGCCGCCTTCGCCTACACGGCGGGATGGTTCTCGCCCCAGCGCCTCACGCCGGACAAGCTGGTGGATGCGTTCACGCCTCCTACTGGCGTGCCGCTCGGCCATCGCCGCAACCATGCCAAGGGCATCTGCTTTACCGGCATGTTCGAAGCAAATGGGGCCGGGGCGGCGCTCTCGCGGGGTCAGGTTTTCACCCGCGGCCAGTATCCGGCCCTCGGGCGCTTCAATCTCGGCACTGCCGACCCGAACGCGCCGGATGCGACGGTCCGGGTGCGGGGCATGGGACTGCGGATCTCGACCCCGGACGGCCAGGAATGGCGCACCGCCATGATCGATCCCCCATTCTTTCCGGTGTCGACGCCACAAGCCTTTTACGAGCATTTGGTTGCCTCGGCGAGCAAGGACCCGGACGCGATGAAGACATTCGCTGGCGCGCATCCGGAGATCGCGGCGTTCGGTGCCTGGGCCAAGAGCGCCCCCTGGACGGGCAGCTACGCGGAAGAGCGCTACAACAGTCTCAACAGTTTCATCTTGATCGATAATTCCGGCGCGGAGCACGCCGTGCGATGGTCGCTCCTGCCGGCGGCACAACCCATCCCGATCTCCCCCGATGATCTCGCAGAGCGCGGTCCCAACTTCCTTGAGCAAGAGATAGCCGAGCGGGTCCGCGGCGGGCCGCTGCGCTGGACCATGGTCGTGACCGTCGCCAATCCCGGCGATCCCACTGCGGACCCGAGCAAGGCCTGGCCGGAGGACCGTCGTACCGTCGAGGTCGGCACGCTCACCGTGCAACAGATCCAACCCGAGCGGGATGGCCCGTGCCGCGACATCAACTTCGATCCGACCGTCCTGCCGACCGGCATACGGACATCGGACGACCCGTTCCCGGCCGCGCGGTCGTCCACCTACGCGAAGTCATTTGATCGTCGCACGGCGGAGGCCGAGGACTATCCCCGAACTGCAACGGACGCCAAGCCATGATCGGGGACCGCCAACGCTTCACCCCGCTCCAGCGCCTGCTGCACTGGCTCATGGCAGTCTGCATCTTGGCGATGCTCTTCATCGGCGTGGGCATGGTGTCCACCGTCATGCCCAAGTATCTGACGCTCGTTTCGATTCACAAGCCGCTCGGCATCTCAATTCTGGTGCTCGCGTTGGTCCGCCTGACGGTGCGCCTGCGCTACGGTACACCTTCGCTGCCGGCGGGACCTGCCTGAGGCGATGAAGCTCGCGGCCCATCTGTCGCATTACGCGATCTATGCCCTAATGATCGCCATGCCGCTGATCGGCTGGGGGATGCTATCGGCTGCCGCCTACCCGGTCGTGCTGTTCAGGGGCGTGCGCCTTCCAGCGATCCTACCGCAGAGCGACAGCCTGCATGCACTGCTCTGGGATGCGCATTTCTACCTTGCTTTCGTGTTCTTTGCCCTGATCCTGTTGCATGTGGCGGCGGCGCTCTTCCATGCACTCATCCGACGCGACGGCGTATTCGAGGCGATGGCGCCCGTGTCAACTCACGACGAGGTCGCGCCCGCCGAGTGACAAGGCGTTCTGGGGCGTTGTCACGTTCGCCAAATATAGGCGATTTTTGAGCCAATTTGGCTCGACCACGACGGCCCTAAGGCATTGATATGGACATGCGAGCAGAGAACGCGGCGCCCTATTGACAAGTAATTGCCTCAGCTCAAAACGCAGGTCTTCGCCCACCAGGATGGATGCGCGCGGAGAATCGCTTTTTTTGCGCGCGCCGCAGGGCGGCAATCCTTGAAGATCGCAAAACAGGTTGCGCCGGACCCCGACATGCGGGCTAGGCGGCAGCCGGGGGCGGCGGAAAGCACGGCAAGCACATCGCCGATGACCGGGGCGAGCAGGCACGCGGTGCTCTCCATATCATTGCGGCCCGTGCGCAACGCCGCGATAAGTGCTTCGGGCGGCATATTTGGAAAAAATTCGGGGTGTCCGCCGAGGCCAGTGGCCGCGCCAGGCGCGATCTTCATCAGTGAGAAAACGTCTTTCGTTGCGACCGGCTGGCCCGGATGGACCAAAAGGCCGACGAGCGGCGGCAGCGCGAGCAAAGGGCCTAGCTCGTCGCCCGTGCCCCGCATCATGCGCGCGCGGCCCATGAGACAAACCGGGACATCCGCTCCGGTTGCCCGCGCGGCTTCCATCACGCCCGTATCGTCGAGCGCAACCGCGTTGGCGCGGACAAGCAGGCGCAGCGCCGCCGCCGCGTCCGATGATCCGCCGCCCAATCCCGCCGCCACCGGC
>JBAUNU010000349.1:0-4273 GCA_049579405.1 Methylocella sp. | reverse complement strand
ACCGCTTGATCCGCAACGAGCCTTTCACCGATCGTCTGCTCGTGGCGGCCGGCGCGCTCGGCCTGACGGACGCGGCAGCGTTCTTCCAGAGCGGCGCTGAGCGCCTCGAACGAAGGAGCGTGCGGTCCGAGGAGCCTCTGCCGCCAGAGCCAAATCGCGAGGAACTGCTTGCTGCGCACTGGATCAGGCGCGAGTTGCCGCCGCGCGATCACTTGCTTGGCGCGCTCGTTTGCACAACGTCGCGGATTCTCATGTTCGGGCCAACCGGCATCGGCAAGACCATAACCGGCATGATGGCGGGAGGGCTATGGCTTCCGCTCAAAACTTTCTCAACTGGGTCGGGCACCGCACCGCGCGCGTCATGTACTTGGACGGCGAGATGCCTCAGGAAACTTTTCAAGAGCGCATGCGCATGGTGACCGCACGCTATGGCGAAGGAATTCCTTTCTACGGCTACAACTGGGAAGCGCTCGGGCTGGACGGCATACCGCCCTTAAATACGCCAATCGGGCAGGCATGGCTCCGCCGCGAGATTGAGGCAGTGCTGCCCGATATAGTGTTCTTCGACAATATCATGTCCTTGCTTCTTGGATCCATGGCCGAGGGGGAGTCATGGGCGCCGATGCGAGGTTTTATCCGCGAGCTTACGGCGCGACGGATCGCGCAATGGTGGCTTGGCCACGCGAATGAAGCAGGCAAAAGCTTTGGCACCAAAACCCGCGAGTGGGAAATGGATGCCGTTATTGCGCTATCAAAATTGGACAGCGCCAGCGACGACGAACCAGCTGACAGCTTCGCCTTTCAATTGGAATTTCGCAAAGCGCGGCTTCGTACGCCACAAAACGCTGCACAATTCGCGCCCCTTATCGTGCGCCCCGGCGCCGATTGGGAAATTACCCCAACGCACCTGAGCTCGAAAACAAAGTCACAAGGTGGGCTCGATCGCCTCGAATACCTGAACCCGTATGACAGACTCGCTGACGGCATTGTGGAATCGCCAGGGTTCGACGGTAAGCCCGTCCGCAAAGTCAAGTCCGATGGAGTCCGCGACGAACTGAAATCGCGTGGTTTCCTTCTTCTCGACGATAAGGGCCACGTCACCCCTTACAGCCGCAAGCAGCTCCACAACATCAAGGTCGAACTGCTCAAAAGCCGGCGATTGGTGGAAAGTGATGGGCTTATATGGCGGCCATAGGAACGCGGCGGAACAGGAAAGATACCGGAACGCAAACAAGCCTGGGCGCGTCCCGTTCCGCTCGGCGCCGCCGCGTTCCGTTCCGGACTTTTATAGAGTCCGGGAACGTGGAACGCTGACGCCGATTGCAGGCCCAGGTTCCAAAGGAACGCAGTTGGAACGCAAAATGGAACGCAACGGATTCGACGCCGGCCTGAGCCGCGAGGAAGCCGAGCGAAAGCCTAGATACTGGTTTCGGAATTTTATTGGGTGCACCGAGGATAAGGCATGGCGCGCAAGAAACAGAGTTACATCAAAGGCACCTTCACCCATCGCCGCACCGAAGGCGACTACATGGGCGTGCTGTTGGATGCCGTGCCGCTGGAAGATTGGCGCGAGGTCGTGAGCGCGACGGTGGCGGCGGCGAAGGCCGGCGACGCCACGGCACGCGCTTGGCTGGCGCAATATTTGGTGGGCAAGCCGGGCGCGACCGCACCGGACCCGCTGACGGTCATTGTGCAGCAGTTATCCGGCCGCGATCCGTTGGTGGACAAGCGGGCGAAACTGTACATTGACCGCGCGGAATATCCCTCACTGCACGCAGATGATGACTTCAAGGACGCCTTGAAAGCCCGTGTAGCGGACGAATTGCGGGCGCTGGAGGCGCAGAAATCAAACCCGCCAGAAACCGGCACAAACGCAGACAGAACAAGGCTTTCGGCGGATTCGCCGGGATCCTGAGTTGTTAGTTCGCCAATTGATTACGGGAAAATCCATGGGCGGGCCAGGTAGCGGGAACCGCTGGCGCTACGGCGCGCAGCCCACGACACACGATTACCTCACTCTGGACGTGCGGCGCTGGGCGCGGGAAGGGGTGCGGAGGCCGGGCTATTGGGGCGGCTGGCAATGGACGCGCGACGGCGAAACCGTGGCATCAATCCAGATGCGGGCCGAGCAAGACCGCGTGATCCTGATCTACCGGCACCGCAGCGGCGACGCTGAGTGGAAGGATGAGCAATATCCCGTGCGCATCGTGCGCACGCCGTGCAACCTCGGCGGTTGGCGTGTCTGGTTCATCTGCCCCGCGGTCGGCTGCGGGCGGCGCGTGGCGATCCTCTACGGCAGCGGCATCTTCGCCTGTCGGCGCTGCTATCGGCTCGCCTACCCCAGCGCCCGCGAAGACGTGTGTGACGCGCAGCAAGACGCGCGGACAGGCTTCGAGCGCGCTTAGGCTGGGAACCAGGCATCCTCAACGGCAACGGTAACAAGCCGAAGTGGATGCGCTGGCGGACGTTCGAGCGGCTGGCCGCGAAGCATGACCAGTTAGTAGGGTGCTCCATGCAGGCAATGATGCTGAAGCTTGGCGGACTCAGAGGTTTTCCGGAGTGACGCAATGGGCTGTCGGCCATGCTATCGGACTATAGATAGCGCAGCGCGGGCGAGGGCGATTTCTGCCTGAAACGTGAAACAAAATGGGACGCGCGAAAAAATTGTTGGCCTTTCTGTTGGCCTCCTCGGCTTCGTTCATAAATTCAAGCAAGCAATATCAAAGAGATAATGGCATAATGTGATGCCGCCTCTGGCACCATGCACGCTCAACGTCTTCGAGTTCTAGTCTAGCTAATCTCGACTTTGCGGATTTTAGGCCGCGGAGCAGAGCGCTTCCGTGGCGGGAATTTCCACGGGCCGGGACACGGTGCCGGTTCATCGTCCCGCGGCTCCGCGCTTTGGCTGGTCCGAGGCGGAGCCCTCGCTCCCCGGTCTTCGCAATTTGCCGAGATCCTCGAAGCCGGCGATCTCTATCTTCGTGGCATCCGTTCCCGGCATATCGAAGACTTTCTCCTCCTTGAACCGCTTGAAGATAGCGAAATGCAAATCGCTTTTAACGCGGAACATGGTTTCCACGTCGCCGACGAAGACACGCAGCTCGAAGTTGAGCGCGCTGGCCGACATGCCGGTAAACAGGATTTGCGGGGCTGGTATGGTCAAAACGAGCTGGTTTGCCTTGGCGACGGACCAAAGCACCTCGCGAACTTTGTCTGGATCGGCGGTGGCCGCGACCGTCAGGGGTATGACGATCCGTCCGGTCCGGTCGTTGCGCACAAGGTTGGTGACAACGCCGGTGACGAGGCTAGAGTTTGGTATGATGACTTGCGCGCGGTCGAACGTCTCGATTTCGGTCGCGCGGACGTTAATGCGGCGGACGAAGCCTTGATCGCCGCCAACCACGATCCAGTCGCCAACCCTTACGGCGCGCTCCCACAGCAGGATTAAGCCCGAGACGAAATTATTGACGATCGACTGCAGGCCGAAACCGATGCCGACCGAGAGAGCGCCAGCAACGATTGCGAGCTTTTCGAAATTCAATCCAAGATAGCTGAGCGCGAGGCCGGCCGCGATGAGGAAACCGGCATAGCCGAGACTGGTGCGAATGGACTTGCGCAGGCCGAGGTCGAAGTTCATCGGCGGCAGCAGCTTCGAGTCCACCCATTGCAGCACCGCATGAAAAGCCGCGAAGGCCAGCGTGAATACGCCGATGGCGATGAGCATGCTGAACGGCGAAATCGTGACATCGCCGACCTTGAAGCCAAAAAAAGCGGCGCCGAAATCGATCGACACATCGCTCGACTGGAGCCCCCAAGGCGCCACCACGAGAACGGCCGCGACGACGAAAAGGGCAAGCCTAATCACGCCCGAAGCCAGGACTCCGGCAAGTTCGAGCGAGTTGCGATGGAAGCCGATGCTGGTAACCAGCCGCCGTCCAAGCCGCGCCGTGGGCGTGAAACCCGCGCCGATCGCTTCCTCGACGAGAACGATCGACATAAACAAGACGCAGGCGATCGTGCCGGCCCAGAACAATTGGTCGGTCAGGAAGCTGCCAAAGGCGGCGTAGCCGGCCAAGACCGAGACGGCGATGGCGAAGGTCACCGCCCAGGCGGCGGCGCGCAGGAGGTCGAACCAATCCCGCTGCTTGGCAACCTCCGGGCCGAGGCGATCGTCGCCACCGGCGCCGCCGCCGAAGCGCCACAATTCGATCCCGAGCACGATCGCCGCGACCATCGCGGCAAGCCCGCGCATCGCGACGGCCACCGGCAAGGA
>JBAUNU010000348.1:0-3832 GCA_049579405.1 Methylocella sp. | reverse complement strand
GCTGGGGGTACGGGTCGTGTCCATTTTCGGCAAAATCGATCGCGGCGTCAATCGCGTGAACACGGCAACGAGCCAAACGTCCGGTTGCCGTAGCCCACGCGCCGCCACCCTGAATGACGAAATAACGTGAGGGAGCCTTAGTCCTTCTCAGAGCATTAACATTGCCGTGGCCGTTTGGTTCGCCCGGCCGCAAAAAATCGCGCTTTGGGCCTGTGGCGCGCGATCATTCGTAAAAGCTTCTTCACGCGAGGAACCAAACTCGAGCGCGGATGTTAGGGAGCCGGATAGCGGTGCAGAAGAAGAACTCATGAACCCGATGGGCCTATGACAATGCCGAAGATTAGAATTGGCGTTGGCAACGATCTATCGCGGATAACAGCGGGAATGTTACGCCGGCGGTCATTGGCGCCGGCGGTTTTCCCGGCGCCCGGCAAGAAGGACTCGGTCTAGGAAGCAATTGCACGCAGTGATGCTTCCCAACCCCTCGCGCGCAAGGCTCCTCCCCCCTTTGCGCGCGAGGGGAACGCGGCGGATTCTCCACACCACTGAGCTGACGCTGTGGCCGAAGGAATCTCAGCTCTGCAAATTGTGCCAAATTGCCTCCATCAAGCTCCGGCAACAGAGAACTGGATGCCGCCGGTGGATTGCCTCACGCGCGCAGCTTGGAGGTGCGGCCGTGAAGAGCGTCTCTCATCTTAAAGAAATCAAAGGTCACCTGGGCAGCGTCCAAGTGATCGCCTCAGAAGACCGGGCGCATGCTTCCTCGCCGGCGGTGGCGAAATGGGCGCGCGCTTCGCGAGTGCTGGGCGGAAATCTGGGACATTCTGAAGCCGCTGATCGATACGCCGTTCAAAGGCGGACCGGCCGCCTGGATGGATGATCTCGAGTTGGAGTTGAATCGCCACCATGGCATTCGTCGAGGAAACTCATTTCACGATTGCCTATAGTCCGGTGCCAGACGACACGGCGCCGAGCGGCACCGGTGGCGTGCCCCTGCCTTGGTATTAGATCGCACCGGTATAGCAGCGGTCGATTGCTTCTTTCACGCGTACCCGGCTCTCGATGGCATCCAGCGCCTCGTTCTCTTCGATTACCGCAACCTCGCTGGCGAGCTCCGGATCCTTGATCGACTCCGCTAGCCACCGCGAGTAGTCGCCGGCGCGCAGGTGATGCAACCAAGTGGCGTCGTCCACCCCCTCCGCGATCTGAAGAAACAACCGCAAATTTTGCGCCCGGAGGTTCAGGCCGCCATCTGGCCCGCGGAAGTAGAAGCTGCGGTCCTCGCCCAGCTCGCCCTCCGCGTATTTGCGGGTGTGACGCCGGAGCTGCTGGCGCGGTTCATTGATGCGCACACGCCGCAGCCGGCGTTCCCTCCGCTCCCAGAGATAGGCGAGGCCTCGCTCGATCTGACCGTCAGGCGGGTCCTCGCCCAGGGCGCCCCAAAACGAGCGCAACGTCGCCGCGGGATCTGAACCTACGGCGACGGCGAGGGCGACGGCTTCGAGCGCCGGGCGAGCGACATGTTCTGGATGGACGGTGACGAGGATCGTTCCTTCCAGCCGCTGCGGCAAGTTGGCCTCTGCCGCCCATCCCGGCGTCATCAAATGATGGGCTTCGTCAATCAGCATCCAATGCGGCCGCGCGGTCTCAGCGCGTAATTGGCACAGCTGAGGGAACAATTTGGCGAAGTAGCGTGGCCGGTCGTCGAGCTGCACTCCGAGCAAGTTGACGACGAGATTCTGCGTTGGATGGCGGAGCAGCTCGATCGCCTCCTGAAGGCGCGGCTCATGCTTGGCGTTGCCCAACGACACCGTATTCTCGAGCTCGGCGTAGTCGCCCTCTGGATCGATCACGCAGAACTGGAAACCACCCTCTGAGAAACGCTCGAGAAGCCCGGTCGCGACCGTCGATTTGCCCCCGCCCGACATTCCCGCGATCAGCAGGCTTCCGCCGCGTGGCGAAATCTCGATCGGCACGCCCGTTTCATCCAGCGCGAGCTCGACCGCTTCCCGGGAAAGTCCCTGGGTCAACCCGGCGAGGTCGTCCGCGATCATCCGCCGAGCCAGCGCCGCGACACCCACCCCGCGCGGCTCGTCAGTCACAAAATCGGCGCTCTCCTTCAACGTCGTAAGGGCATTCGCCACCGCCACAGCGCAGCCGCAAACCCGAAGAAAAGCATGGTCGTTCTCGGCATCTCCGACCCCCACTACGTTGCGTGGCGACAATTTCAGCAAGGCCAGCGCCGCTTCAAGACCGCTGGCCTTGCTGATACCGGCGGGCAGCACCATCACTGCGCCTTTGTTGAAGATAATCTGCAGCTCAAGCCCGAGCTCGCGTATCGCCTCCAACACCGCATTCTGATGCGGCTCCCAGGTCGCAACGATGCAGCGTCCGGCCGAGACCGGTACATTGCGCGCTTGCAGCCTATCAAGAAATGCTTGCGGCGGTTCTGGCGCGAGCAGCGTCTCCTCGCTGGTCTTTGGATCGAAAAGAATACCGCCATTCTCGGCGACGACCAGATCAAAAAGCGCAATCCCGGGAAGAACCTTTTTTAAGTCCGGCAGCTCACGGCCGGTGACAAGAAGGAGTTTTCGTCCAGATTGCTTTAGCTCGCGTAGCGCCCCCAGCGTCGCCTCGGCTACGACGCCATCCTCGGCGATCGTGCCATCGTAATCGGTCGCGAGCGCAACGAAATACATCGGGATCCTCAAGTTTGCATGTGAACGAATATCACGCGAACGCGCGTTCCTGATCAGAATTCGGCAAGAAATGCTGAAGCCGAATTGGGCGCCCGCCTGGGGTCGCAATCCCTCTGGGATCATCGTCCGAGGCACCCCAGATGAGTCCCGGGCCAAGAATTGCTTAGCGCTCGGGATTTCGCGGGATTCTCTGGTTCGTCTGGTTTCGTCAACGCCATCCGTCCCTCCTGATATTGAACGAACGGCAAATTGAGAAGTTCAAGGACGCCGCCGCACCAGATGCAATCTCTACTTTTTACGCACAAGGCTGTGGCGCGCGGGCCGCCGCTCTTTCATTTCTGAAGATTTCCGATCAACGCGTTCCAAAAAACGTCTCGCCGGCCGATACGTGGGCTCAGGCGCAAGACATTCGCTCACCGCGCCCTGGCCATCAGTGTCCTCAGACCTTTAGTGGAGACCCAGGGGAACCAAAGCAGCAAACTCTCGTTTCTAGAACATCGCTGCCCGTTTGGTCTGGGCACAGAGTACGAACGGAGCAATCCTATGCATCTGGTCGACGACGAGATGAAAAGCTGCATCGCCGAATGTTTGCGCTGTTATCAAACGTGCCTATCGACGGCGATGAGACACTGCTTGGAAACCGGCGGGCAACATACCGAACCCCAGCACTTCAGCTTGATGATGGCGTGCGCCGAGATTTGCCGGACGTCCGCGCATTTCATGCTGCTCGGCTCGAAACTACACAAACTCACCTGTCGCCAATGCGCCGAGATCTGCGAACAATGCGCCGCGGATTGTGAACGGGTAGGTGAAATGCGGGAATGCGTGGATGCGTGCCGTCGCTGCGCCGAAAGCTGCCAAAAGATGGCTGCCTGAGCGGGTAGACGCGATGCATGCCCCGGGAACTTTTTTAAGCCGTTTGATCTTTTAAGCGCGATTCCTTCGCTCCGGTTGCCGTATCGATATGCGAGGCGCGGATGGCACAATCAATCTACGAACCCCGCCAGAAGCCAGACCGGCAGGATGAAATGAGGGCGGCCGGATCTGACAACATTGACCGTATCCTTAGCGTTATCCTTGGCAGAGTCCATCCTGGCAATCACAGCAGATGGCCCGCAGTTTGGGAACTCCGG
>JBAUNU010000347.1:0-2296 GCA_049579405.1 Methylocella sp. | reverse complement strand
CCTCAAGCCGGCGCGGGCCTCGCGCTTTTCGCCTTCTCGACGACCGCCCTAAATGCCTCCGGCTGACTAATCGCGAGCTCGGCAAGGACCTTGCGGTCGATTTCGAGGCCGGCCTTGGCAAGGCCGTCGATGAAGCGGGAATAGGTGAGGCCGTGCTCGCGCACCGCGGCGTTGAGACGTTGGATCCACAAGGCGCGAAAAACCCGCTTCTTGGCGCGCCTGTCGCGCGTCGCATATTGCATCGAGCGATCGACCGCCGCCTTCGCCGCCCGGATCGTGTTCTTGCGGCGGCCATAAAAGCCCTTGGCGGCCCTCAATGTTTTCTTATGCTTGGCGTGCGAGGTAACCCCGCGCTTCACGCGTGCCATGGCTCATCTCCGGATTGATCATGAAATAACAAATGGCCGGCGGGGACCTTCAGCCGTTCGGCAGAAAGAATTTTATGACCTTGTCCCCGTCGCTTTTGAACAGCACGGCGGTGCCGCGCAGGTTCCGGATCTGCTTATTGGTCCGTTTGATCATTCCGTGGCGTTTGCCCCTCTGCGCATAGAGCACCTTGCCTGTCGCGGTGATCTTGAAACGCTTCTTGGCGGCGGATTTGGTTTTAAGCTTGGGCATTTTGCTTCAGTCTCCGCCGGGCGGCAAGCGTCCGAAATTTGCCCGCTGAGCTGACCATTTGGTCGCGCCCCGTTTTTCAATGGGAGGGCATGTCGAGACGCGCGAGAAGAACCGCCACGAACACCCCCTCAGCCGGGCGGTTCTGAACCGCGCCTTATAAGCAAAGCAACAGAAATAGCAAGCCCGTGACGATGGCGGGACGTGGTTGGAGGCCGCGCCGCACCTTCACCCTGCTATCGCCGCGTGGTCGGCAACGTGTGGATGGTTCCGCGCGTCGCGAGGCGGGCGGCGGGCAGCGTCATGTCGTTGGCGAGAACGCGCGCGAGAATGTCCTTTTATTTGCGGCGGGCACAACAAACAGGATTACCCGGCTGGATTGAAGCGCCGGATAGGTGAGCGATATGCGCGGCGCGGGCTTTGCCCCAATGAACGCTGGTCACCCAGGCGGCGCGCTCGTCGAGCGCTGCCGTTCCAGGAAACAGCGAAGCGGTGTGACCGTCCTCGCCGAGACCGAGCAAGGTCACGTCGAACAACGGCCGCTCGGGATCGAGCGTCTTGCTCCCGTAAAAGCCTTGCAGGGTTGCCTCGTACATGGCCGCGGCCTCTTCCGGCGAAGCGGCGTTGGTTGGAACGGGGTGAACCTGCGCGGCAGGGATCGTCACATGGCCGATCAAGGCCTCGCGGGCCATGCGAAAATTGCTGTCTTGATGATCCGGCGGCACAAACCGTTCGTCGCCCCAAAAAAGATGAACCTTTTGCCAATCGAGTGGCGCGCCCAAATCCGCGAGCAACTCGTAAGCGCGCTTCGGCGTCGAGCCGCCGGAAAGGCAAAGGCTAAAACGTTCCGGCGCGCTAGAAATGCGCGCGGCGATAAAGCACGCGACCCGGCAGGCCAAGGCCTCCGCGTCGTCTTCGGCATCGATGACCGGCTCCGGCGTCATGAACGTTCCAATCGGCCCGGCGGGAATGTGGCGCCCAATTATTTGGCGGGCGGATGTTTGGCGCTATGTTCGACGTGGCCGCCGAATTTGAAACGCATCGCCGACAAAAGCTTGTCGCCGAACGTGCGCTCCTCGCGCGAACGAAACCGCGCGAACAGAGACGCGGCGAGAACGTTGGCAGGCACCGCCTCTTCGACCGCCGCATCGACGGTCCAGCGGCCTTCACCCGAATCCTCGACCGCGCCGGTGAAATTTGCAAGGTTGGAGTCGCCGGCGAGCGCCATGGCGCCAAGATCGAGAAGCCACGACGAAATAACGCTGCCGCGCCGCCAGACTTCGGCAATATCGGCGAGATCCAACGCGAAGCGTTCGGTTTCGGGAAGGGCCGCACAGGCCTTGCCGCGCAAGATGTCGAAACCCTCGGCGTAGGCTTGCATCAGGCCATATTCGATGCCGTTGTGGATCATCTTGACGAAATGCCCGGCGCCTGCGGGCCCCGCGTGGATGTAACCATGTTCCGGGCGGGGATCCCGCGTGTCCCTGCCGGACGTCCGCGCGATGGCGCCAAGGCCCGGCGCCAGGGCCTTGAAAATCGGATCGAGATGATCGACGGCCGCCTTTGACCCGCCGATCATCATGCAATAGCCGCGTTCGAGGCCCCATATTCCACCAGAGGTGCCGACATCGACATAAGCGATGTTCTTGGCTTCCAGCGTTTTTGCACGCCGGATGTCATC
>JBAUNU010000346.1:0-3221 GCA_049579405.1 Methylocella sp. | reverse complement strand
GACCACGTCACGGTCGCGTCCCTCCCAGCCGCCGCCGAGCGATGCCGGCCCATCCGAACGCAAGGTCGCGAGCAACTTTTGGTCGTCCGACCCGGCGAGGCTGGCTGCGCCGATATACTCGACCTTGACCCGCGTCGTTCCCCTCTGACAGAAATCCAGGGCCTCCGCGGTCTTGCGGGAAACGTCCATGATGCGATTGGCGGCAAAAGGCCCGCGGTCGTTGACTCGCACGATCATCGAGTAATGGTTGCGGAGATTGGTGACGCGCGCATAGCTTGGCAAAGGCAGCGTCGGATGCGCGGCGGAAATCGAATCGCGATCGTAAACCTCGCCATTGGCCGTCCGGCGGCCGTGAAAGGCATCGCCGTACCAGGACGCAAGGCCGATCGCGGCATAACGTTTTTCGCTCGGGTAATAGGTTAGCCCGGCGATCGTATAGGGGTTTCCGACCATATACATCCCGCCGCCGCGCGGCACCGGCTCACCGTCGGCGACGACGCGCGGGCTCGCCGGGCCATAGATCGAGGAGGGAAAATACTCCCTCGAATTGGCGTAGGCGAGACGTTGGGGCGGCAGCTGCGCGCATCCGCAGAGGCTAACCGCCGCGCCACCGGCAAGCCCCGCGACGATGCAACGGGCTGGGCTGCCGGACTTGCGGGGAAACCGCGAAAAAACGGCAAGGGAACGGGCTGAAACACAGAGAATTCGCTTCGCCCGCATGCGCGTCCCCTTGGCTTGCGGCGCGGGCCGCGACGCGGGCCTTGCCGGTTTCTACAAACAGGCAAGCCGGTACTTTCGCAGCCTCCGGTTTCCGAAGGCTTAAAGCCATGGCAAAGCCCGGTGGAGTTTCGCCCGGCGAATGCGACCAAAATGCGGCGCAGCTCCCGCTTGATGGTGCTTCAAAGAGACCCAAATTAGTTAATTCGCGTTTACCATCAGAGGGTTGGATATTTTTGCAACAGTCCACGGAAAAACGCCGCGCGGCATCGCCCATGGCTACTTGGTGCAAAGCACCATGATTGCAGACGATTCAGCGCGCGGTTAGCGTGACCGGCTGAACACGTGACCGATTCACTTGGCTTGCGGCCGGGGTCGGGGATCGATCTGCACGGTGGCCGTCATCCCGGACGCAAGGACCACGCCCTCCGGCACCTCATCGATGTGGATGCGCACCGGAATGCGCTGGGCAAGGCGCACCCACGTGAAGATCGGATTGACTGTGGCAAGCCCCTGCTGGTTGGCTTGCGCGTTCGGAACGTTGATGGCGCGCGCGATGCTGTCGACATGGCCACGAACGATCTGGCTATAGCCCATTAGCTTGACCTCGGCAGGGTCGCCTACGCGGATCGAGCCGAGATTGATCTCCTCGAAATAGCCGTCAACCCAGAACGAGTCGGCGTCGACGAGGGAGATTATATTCTGCCCGACATTCGCATAGTCGCCGAGCTGCGCGAGCAGGTGGGTCACCCAACCATTGACAGGGGAGCGGACCTGAGTGCGCTCGAGGTTGACCCGCGCTTGGTCCAGGTTTGACAAGGCTTGCTGATATTGCGCTTGGGTGGCAACCGCGTTCGCCGCATAGGTCTGCTGGTCCTCTACAGTGACCGCCAGCTGGGTCAGCTTCTGCCTGCGTTGTGACTCTAACTCTGCGTTCCGCGCATTGGCCTGGGCTTGCTTCACCGCCGCCTCGTCACGACTGACGGCGATCGTGTAGTCCCGCGGATCGATGACCATCAGCAAGTCGCCCTTGTGCACGAACTGGTTGTCGGCGACCGGGAACTCGACGATTCGCCCGGCGACCTCGGGTGCCATGGTAACGACATAGACGCGCACGGTGCCGTCGCGCGTCCAGGGTGCACCCATATAGGCGTCCCACATCGCCCAACCCAGCGGCACGGCAAGCGCGACTATCACCAGAGTGATCAAAACTGGAATGATTCTTAGGCGCGGCCTGACCTTATGGCGGGCTGGCAGCTCGGGGGACCAGGCGACGTCGCGTTCAGTTGCCGTCTTGCCGCTCTTCGCTTCGGTTTGAGTATCGGCCATGGCGAGCTTACCGCGCGATGATAAGCGTAATCGACGAAAGCACGATCATGTAAACGGCAAAAACGAACAGAGCCGGATGCCAAACGTACCGCAACACGCCGAAGCGGCTCGCAACCCGGCGCAGCGCGATCGTGACGAGCCAGGCCGCGACCATCATCAACGACATCGGCGCAACGTAGACGCCGAACAGATCGATCTCGGTGAACCTCACACGGGCGCTCCTGCGTCGAAGTAAGAGACATGTTGGATAAGCGCCTCCGAGATTGCAAGGATACTCCCGCGCGCCTGGAGAGCAAGGGTCGCCTCTGACCCGGCGCCGGGGAGCGAGGCGAGGCGGTCATCGAGCCGGGCTAGCCGTGTGGTCGCGGTCGCGCTGTTTCCTTGCGCCAACGCCTCGAGCGCCAAGTCGAGGTCCGAGCCCAGACCGAGCCTGGTAGCGATGTGGCGAAGTTGGATGATTTCGGTACCCACCGCTGACCCCGCCAGAAGCTGCGATCGCTGCAACGGCTCGGCCGCGTCCGGCAATGCCGCGAGCCGGCCGTACGCACGACCCTCCCAATCCTCGGCTGTCCACGAGACGCGATCCTTTGCGAGGTGGCGCAGATCGCGCAAGGTCAGCGCCAGCAGCCGACGGGTCCGAAACGCGGGCGACAGCGGCGGCAACAAGCGAAACGAAAGCGCCGCGGCGCCGCTGCCCGCGATGATCGCCAGCGCGAAGTTGTAAAATTGCTGAGGGTCGTAACTCATCTGGTTCGCGGGCGAGAGCAGCGGCACGAAACCCAGCACCATGGCGCTAAACGTCACCGTCTGCCATGGTTGGGCGATGAGAGCCCCGGCGGGTATCAGGTAAAGACCAATGGCGAGGCTGAAGGCCTCGAAGGTCTCAAGCCCCGGCAGCACCGCAAATGCGATGATCGCGGTACAACCAGTGGCGAGAGCGAGGCCGATCATGAAACGCATGGCGGCCGCGTAGGCCCGCTCGGCTAGTGGCGCTAACAGGAGAACCACGATCGCGGCGAAGGTGATGGCGAAGGCACCATTCGGCCACTCCGTCACGATCCAGAAGAGCTCGACGAAGCCGATCGTGACGAACGCGCGCCCCGCATTGACGAGTGAAGGCAGCCAATCGGGCACGCGGAGCCGGAAGCCACGGCCGCGAGGAACGGGACTAACAG
>JBAUNU010000345.1:0-5769 GCA_049579405.1 Methylocella sp. | reverse complement strand
GGATAATATCACGTAGTCCCATGTCTGCCTCCTGAATGCCCCCGCCTTCGATATTAACTGCGATCGGAATTCACGACCGCGCGGCCAGATCCTAGAGCCGGCGGCGTGGCGGCGTGCCGGGGCCAGGGGGGTTGCCCGGGTCGGGCACAACGCGGCGGGCCACCAGCCGGTTCCAAATGAACAGCACCAGCACCGCGCCGACGATCGCGCCGATGAGACCCGCGCCCTGGTCGAGCCGGTACCAACCGATCGTCTGGCCAATGAAGGTTGCGACGAACGCGCCGGCGATCCCGAGCCCGGTCGTCAGTATGAAGCCGGTCGGGCGATTCGGACCCGGTGAGACGAAACGCGCGATGATGCCGCCGACGAAGCCGATCACGATGATCCATATGATATTGTACATGACGATCTCCTAGTGGCGGCAGCGATACCTGACGTGACCGGCGGGCATATGCCCCTTCGGCCCGACCCGATCCTCTCCACCCGCGTTTACAGTCAGTCCGTGATTATGGCAAGTCTTGCGCTATTGCCCGGACGGGGCTTGCCGGTTTCTATGGGCATCCATGAACCGCTCGAACTCCTCGCGATCCCTGGCGTGGCGGAGATTTTCCATGAATTCCGCGAATTCGCGCTCGGCGGCGACGAGCTTCTGGCGTTCTTCTTCCAGCCGCGCGAGTTCAGCGGTGCGCCACTCGTCGAAGGCGCGATTTCCGGTCGAGCCCATGCCAAAACCGGAGCCGGCCCCCTTATTTACCGCAAAGCCCCAGCCACCCGAACCGCGCGCCCAGTTCGCCCAAATTCCCGATTTTTCCCATTTTTCTCGCCCGAAGGAAATAATGTCGCCGGGGTACCCGGATTTCTTCTGCCAGAATTTCCAGCCCAAGACCGCGAGACCGATCGGCCAGTACACCATGAAGCCCAAAACCATCGCCAGGATTTCCACTGGCTTCCACGGCTCTCCATGCCAGCATCCGCGCCCGCTTGACCCGTCATTCTGTCGAGTCGAGCACGACTGATAGGGCGTTCCGGTATTCGCATTCATCTGATTGCTCCTTTCGCCGCTCCCTGTTGACCGCTTGGCGAAGCTAAGCGCAAAGCGGTATTGGATGGCGCCCCCGGGATATAAGTGCGGATTTTTGGTTGTCGACGTTGGCGCGACAAAATATTCGCGCGGCTTCCGAAAACGCGAGAGCCGGGAATGTTTCCGCTTGGAGATGGGTATGGCAACAAAGACCGGTTCGATACGCGAATGCCTCGCGGGTATCGGCCTCGCGGTGATTCGCCGCGGCTCGGAAGGGTGGCTAGCGAAAAGGTGCATCTCAACCTGGCCTACTTTGCAGCCCCACCGCGATCTCCAGCTCCGCCTTGTCAAGAGAGCGGAAGCGTGGTTGGATGAGGCGTAAACTGGCGGTTCATAACAATTATGCGCCAGGCGGCGCGGGGGAGGACTAAAATGAAAGCGATTTTTCGGATTTTCGCGTTCTTGCTTTGTGCAAGTTTCGTAATTTTTTGGCCCGCCCTCGCATCGGCTCAATCTAGTGGAGCTAACGCTTGCGCCACCCTCGCGGGCAGAATTACTCCTGGCATTCCAGGACAATTCCTATTAGGTCCCCGCCTTTCGATTCTTCAGCAAGTTATGCAGGAGAAACGTTATTTAAAATGCTTGCAGTTGCACGGACAGCGGGCGGCCTCGGGCGCGAGCGCGGCGGCCAACGGCGGGACCTTCATCATGTTTGATGTCCCCGGCTCCACGTGCCTCCCGCAATTCGTCTATTGCACCCATCCCTACGCCATCAACCCTCCGGGGACTGTCACGGGAATCTAGCCGACGCAAACGGCGCGATGCACGGCTTCCTGCGCGCGCCCGACGGCACTTTCACCAATATTGATGTCCCGGGCTCCGTATGCCCCTCCTTCTTCTCCTTTTGCACCCAACCCTCCGGGATTAACCCGGCGGGGGCGATCACGGGATACTACTGTGACGCCACCGCGTGTCACGGCTTCCTGCGGGCCCAAAGCGGCGCCTTCACCACCTTTGATCCACCGGGCTCCACGTACACCGCCCCCTCCGCCATCGACCCGGCGGGGGCGATCACGGGAAGCTATGGAGACGCAAACTTCGTGCAGCACGGCTTCCTGCGGGCCAGCAACGGCACCATCACCACGTTCGATCCCCCGGGCTCCATATACACCCAGCCCAACGGCATCAACCCGGCGGGGGCGATCACGGGAATCTACCAAGACGCAAGCTTCGTGATTCACGGCTTCCTGCGCGCCCCCGACGGCACCTTCACCACGTTCGATGCCCCAGGCTCCGTGGCCAACTCCATCAACCCGGCGGGGGCGATCGTAGGATTCGACCAACAAGCAACCGGGGGGCTCCACGGCTTCCTGCGGGCCCACGACGGAACCTTCACTACATTCGATCCTCCGGGCTCCATGTTCACCTGGAACGTTCCTGGCATCAACCCGGCGGGGGCGATCACGGGATCGTACATTGACGCAGGCTCCCTGGAGCACGGCTTCCTGCGGAGCCCCTAACATACCGAGCGCTGGGATGCACAAGACGGATTATACCAAGTCTCCTTAATGAGAACCCATACCGAAGCCGTCCTTGCGAGGAGCGAGGCGACGAAGCAATCCAGGGGCAGCGAAGCGGCTCTGGATTGCTTCGCCTGCGGCTCGCAATGACGGCCGGGGGTTCAATGCTCTCGGCGCGGCGCTACCGTTCGAAGCCCTTTTAATTTTCAACCATCATCGTGAAGTCGCGGCGCTCCCGCCCGCCGGATGACGGTTGAAGCGGGACACCCGCCCATTCTATTGGAACCAACGGAGGCCCCAGCGGTTTTGCTTCTCGCGGACCGCGCATAGGCCGTCACTAGAAATGGCCAACCGGCTTTACACGCATTGACACGTGACAAGGAAGCCGCCATTGGCAACGAATGGGGCAAGGCCAGCGCCGCGCAATGCACCCGGACTCTGAATCATGCTCATAAGATATGGCTATGAATTGACGTTCAATTGCGCGGAGCCGGCATTGATGGTTTGTCTGCTCGACGCGCATCGCGATCAGGCGCAAAATATCCGGTACGAGACGCCGTTCGAAACCACGCCGGCGATTTCGACGGAGACTTATCTCGACACATTCGGCAATCTTGTTCGCCGGTTTATCGCGCCCGCGGGCGATCTGACGATTCGCCGGGACGCCATCTTCGAGGATAGCGGCCGCCCCGATCCGGTCAAGCTCGATGCCGAAGAGGTCGCGGTCGAACGATTGCCAAACGACACGTTGATTTTTACGCTCGGCAGCCGTTATTGCGAAACCGACAAGCTTTGCGAGATCGCATGGCAACTGTTTGGGTCCGCTCCGCGCGGGTGGGGCCGGGTTCAGGCGATCTGTGATTTCGTCTGCAACCAACTGACGTTCGGCTATCAATATGCCCGCGCCACCCGAACCGCCTATGAAGCCTATCAGGAGCGGGTGGGCGTTTGCCGCGATTTCGCCCATCTCGCCGTCGCTTTCTGCCGCTGCATGAACATTCCGGCGCGTTACGCCAATGGGTTTTTGGGCGACATCGGCGTGCCGCCGGATCCGGCTCCAATGGACTATAATGCCTGGTTCGAAGTCTTTCTCGACGGGCGCTGGTTCACCTTTGACGCGCGCCATAACACGCCGCGCATCGGACGCATCACCGTCGCGCGCGGCCGTGACGCGACCGATATCCCGCTTGCGACATCTTTTGGGCCGCACACACTGAAGACCTTCAGGGTCTGGACGGACGAAGTCGGGCCCGCTGTCTTGAGCGGCCTCACGCGCCGCATCGCCTAGGCGCAGGTCGTTGCGAGCGGAAAGACGACGCTTTGTGTGGCAAATAAGCAACCCGCCTTGAAAAAAATCTCCGCGGGATTCCCGTAAAAATTGGGCGACGTTAGAGAAATTACTGATATTATAAATGTTTTAAGAGATCTGCGGCCTCGCCGGGCCAACGCTGCCCGAATCGTGCGGTCTCACTTTATCTTGACGTTGCTCGCCCGGTACCGTTGCCTGATCGCGGTGGTTTTTTTGGATACGTGGGCCGATGCGCGGTTTCACTTTTTGGCCGTGTCGCCTGGCGGCCCGCGTTCGGGGTTCGCGCCCTCCTCCGCACCACTTTCTTATCCTTGTCATAATGATTTGCGGCCTCGCCGGTTGTGCTTCCCCAAAAGGCTTTCTCGAGCCCGTGGCCGCGCGCGCCCCCGGCACGAGCGAGGTCGAAATGCTGGTCGCGACGACACGCATGCGGACCACGCCGGCGGAGATGTTTTCCGGTTTTCGCGGGCCGGCGTTGGATTTTGCCGATATCGTAGTTTCGCTCCCTCCCGACAGCGTCCGCCAAATTGGGGACGTTCAGCTGCCCCGCCAAATTCCCGGCGATCCGGCAACCGATTTCGTGACGCTCAAAGCCGACTACAACGACCGCGCGCAAGCGCTCGCCACCTTCCGCCGGCTGGTGCGGACAACGCCCAAAAAGCAGGTGCTGGTGTTTGTCCACGGTTTCAACAACCATTTTGAGGACGCGGTTTTCCGCTTCGCCCAGTTTGTCCACGATTCCGGGCTGGAGGCTCAAGTCGTGCCCGTACTTTTCACATGGCCGTCGAAGGGCAGCGTTTTTGCCTACGGCTATGACCATGAGAGTGCCAATTATTCGCGCGATGCGCTCGAAGACGGCTTGCGCGCGCTCGCCAAAAATCCTGAAGTCGGCGAGATCACTGTGCTTGCCCATTCGATGGGCAACTGGGTGACGCTCGAAGCATTGCGCCAGATGGCAATCCGGGACGGCAAGGTCGCCGGAAAAATCCGCAACGTCATGCTCGCGGCGCCCGATGTCGATGTCGATATCGCCCGCGAGCAAATTACCGCGATGGGCGCGCGGCGGCCGCAATTCACCTTGTTCACATCGGAAGACGATCGGGCGCTTGCGATTTCACGGAAGGTTTGGGGCGAGCCGCGGCTCGGCTCCATCAATCCCGGCCAAGAACCATATAAAAGCAATCTCGCGCGCGAACGGATCGACGTCGTCAATCTAACCGGAGTGAGCTCGGCGGACCAATTGCATCACGATACATTCGCCGCAAGCCCGCGGGTTGTCGAGCTCATCGGCGGGAGCATCGCGAGCGGCCAGACCCTGACCGATTCGAAGGTTGGCCTCGGCGAAAAAATCCTCCAGACAACGGCTGGCGCGGCAGCCTCGGCCGGTGGCGCGGCGGGCCTCGTCGTCGCAGCGCCCGTTGCCATCGTCGATCCGCTCACGCGCGAGCAATTTGGCGAACAGGTCGATGCACTTGGCCGGACCGTCCAGGATGCCGCAACGGTGCAGTGATGCCATGCGCCGCACTTCGCGCTAATGTTCCGGGACGCACTCGCGCGAAGCCGCCTGCTCCCGCTAGAGTTTAGGCCGCGCAAGAAACCTTGACCGCCATGCCGGTGGCGACAACGCGTTTGAGCCTCACGCCGGTCTCGTCGATCCGCATGGCGCCGCCGTTTCGGTAATCGACCCCGATGATGGCGTCGGCGTCGATATCTTCTGCCCTGCGAATGAGCTCGCGCAAAATGAGTTCCCGCCAATTGGGTTGGAGCGGTTCGCTATTTTCGGGATGCCAGGCGGAGGCAGCCTCGATCTTGCCAATCTTATAAAGAACGCGGCTCCCTTCGAGGGCGCCGGTGAAACTGATCCGCACGATCCTACCTCCGGATATCCTCCAGGTTAATGCCTGGAGGTTTCCGGAGGC
>JBAUNU010000344.1:0-5023 GCA_049579405.1 Methylocella sp. | reverse complement strand
GCGTGTCTGCGAACGCCGTCCCCGGCGTGGCGGGGGCATAGGCGCTGACGATGCTGGGCGGTTGCGCGGTGCCGACCGGCGAATGAGCCGGCCGTGCTTGCGCGATAAGCCCCGCATAGCCCTCGGGCGCACCGGCATAGACAGGGACGGGATCGAACGCTGGACGCGAAACCATGGAAATTCGCGGCGCCATCGGCAAGGGCCCGGCAAGGGCCGCTGTTGGCGCCGGAACAAAATGCCGGGACGCCGCGGGAGCTTTGGCCCTGGCGGCGAGCAACGGCGCCATCAGCCAGGCGAGTTCGGTGTTAAATTGCGCCGCCGCCTTGCCGCGTTTGCTGCAGATTGTTTGGTGCATGTCGGGCGCCGCCGCTGGGCTATTCATTGATGTCTGCGCGGCAAGGTCCGCGAGCGACTTCGACGGCCGGTCTATTCCGGCAAAGCCGCGATCGAACAAGGCCGCGGCCATGATCGTGCGGCTGCGCGGATTGGGCGCGCCCATAATCACGGCAATGAGCTTGCGGCCGCCTTGGGTCGCGCTCGCGACGAGGTTGAACCCGGCGGCGCAGGTAAACCCGGTTTTCATGCCGTCGGCGCCCGGATAGCGGCCGAGCAGATTGTTGTGGTTCGGGATGATTTGGCCGCCGAGCCGCAGGGCGCCGATGTTGAAGAGATTGGCCTGCTCGGGAAAGGCCAGATAGAGCGCGCGCGCTAGGATCGCGAGGTCGCGCGCCGAGGAGACATGCTCGGGGTCCGGCAGGCCGTTCGGATTGACGAAATGGGATTGAGTGAGGCCGAGCTCGCGCGCCGCGCTGTTCATGTCCTCCGCGAAAGCCTCGACCGAACCCGAAACCCCTTCGGCGATCGTGACGGCCATATCGTTCGCCGACTTCACCATCAGCATCTTTAGGGCGTTGTCGAGCGTCACAAGCGAGCCCGGCCGGAAGCCCATCTTGGACGGCGGCATCGACGCCGCCCGCGCCGAGACGGAGAGCGGCGTGTCGAGCGCGATGCGATGATCCCGCACGGCACTCAGCGCCACATAAACCGTCATCAGTTTCGTCAGCGAGGCTGGATACCAGGGCTGCGTCGCATGATCCTCGTAGAGGATCGCGCCGGAAGGCATTTCAATCACCAGCGCGGGGCCGGCGATGGCATGGCTTGCCCAAAAGCCAAGCAGGGCCGCGACGATAAAGGCGAGGGCGCGGGCGACGATGTCTTGACGGGTCCCGGCGCGAACCGTGTTGGATCTTGCCGGACAATGGCTTTGGCTAATTGGGTTCATTTTCTGATTCCGGCCGAATCGCGGCAACCGTCGCGGCAAACCTGACACCCGGCCCCGCTTCGCGCAAGCGCGATTGGGGAGGACCGGGCAACGCTATACAAGCAACGCGGCGAAGGTAGGGCAGGGGCGGGGGCCTATCTCAACACATCGCCCGCGACCGGCCTGAAAGTCGAGAAATCCAATGGCTTCACGGCCTTGTTGGGGACGCCGGGGTAAGGCCGCGTTATCACGGGAAACTCAACTCAAAACCACTTGACGGGGGTTCAAGTCGTAACGACCAGTTGCGGGATCAAGTTCATATGCAACGTATGTCCCGTCAGGGCCTTGATACACATGGAATCGCGGCTTACCCATTGCCGTAAGCGCAGCTGATGCAGCTTTTGGCGTTGTCTTTTTCTTTGGCGTTGTCTTTTTCTTTGATGCTGGCTTTTTTTTCGGCGTCGTGTTTGCATTTCCCATAGCTAACGCCTCCTTGTCTTGCACAAATCTATTTGTGTCGTTTCCTCATGGTAGAGCGAAAATTATTGCTGGAGAACACTCCGGAGGCTATTCGCCACGGCAAGGCCAATTTCAGATGCCAGTTGAGCGTTCGATGCAGCTTGAGAAGGTTTATTTGATGCAACTTGTTTTGCTTTCTTATTGCCAGTTGCGGTTGTGGTCTCCTCGTTAGGGCCAAAAGTTACAATCAAATCATGCGTACGCGTTCGATTGGCGCCAAAAAACGAGGACGAGTTTGCGGAGACACGAACCAACGTCCAACTTGGCGTTATATTTCCGCTTGAAACTATCATAAATTTCACTTCGTGAGAAATAACGTTTTGCTTAAACTGGCCTTCGATTGCTTTGCTGGATATATCGGCGGCGTTGGTGCCCTGAACAAGCACAGCGTCGAGGAGCCATTCTTCAAGCCGCAAATCGCCATCGAGAAAAGACAGCTTAGGAGGATCGTTGGGGCTGGGAGGTGCGCAGAAACTTGGTTCTGTCAAAAGCTCTTTCACAGTAAAATACGAAGATAATTTATCTATACGAGTTCCGTCCGAAGACAGTGTTCCGCCAAGTCCGAAATTATACATCTGGCTTATAGAAATAGGACTTGCAAGGCCGGGAAAGGCCACAGTTGCAGGAATAATAGGCGTATTGAACGTTACCCCTGGATTAAGATTACTTGATTCATCGATTGTCAAAGTGAGCGCAATCTGGGCGCCCCATTTTTCCAGCCATTCGGCGTCACGCGGCCCGTTGTTCACGGCGGCGAGTTTTTTATCTCTTGTTATCACATCCTTCACTGCTCTTTCGACCTCGCAGTGCACGTGCTTGACCAAGGCTTGCACCATCTCCTCGCCTTGAAGCGGACTGACCCATGGCTCCTGGATTTCAGGGACGAATGTGCCGCATCCGCTCAGCACGCCAAAAGCGAACATCTGTGACATCATTTTACGTTGTATTGAATACTTCATCGTTCCCGCCTCCAGCCTTGCGGGACTCGAGCAAAATTTATCACTTATATTTCACGTTGACTGGGAAGCGGTAGCTCAAAATGCAAGGCGTGGCTGTACCACAAAAGTCACACTGGCAAGATTGTTAACGCCGCTGCATCCGGGCCGCTCCTGAGAGGACGGGCGATGTGATGCGCTCGCGCCGCACGCCGAGACCCATGAGGCGGGCGGGCAGGCGGCGCAGGACCGGAAAGTAGATAAAGAGCCGCAGGAACCATGGCGGCGCGGTTTTGTCGGTGCCGCCGAGGAAACGGGAAATCAATCTTTTTTGCATAACAACCTGCATGCCTTGGATGACTTTCGTTGGCCATTGGCGCCGCTTTTGCACTTGCGCCAGAAGCTGGTCGCTTAAGGGTCCCGTGCCGGACAATGGCCCGGCAAGAATATTGGCGGCGGCAATCGCGTCTTGAATCGCGAGATTGATGCCGACACCGCCGATTGGCGACATCGCATGCGCGGCGTCGCCGATGCACAAAAGTCCCGGCTTGTGCCAAAGCGGCAGCCGGTCGACCTCGACGGTCAGGAGCTTGACGTCATCGAAGCTTTCGAGCCCGGCGACGCGACCGGCGAGGAACGGAGCCAGTGCCGCGATTTTTCCCCGCAGGGAGTCTATGCCTTGCGCCTTGAGGCGGTCCGCCGATCCTTTAACAATCACATAGGCGCATTGCGAATACTCGCCGCGATCGAACAGAACCAGGATCTGGCCGGCGTCGGCTCGGAAAAGAAGCCCGCCCTCATCGGTGGTCCGGCGCGAAAGCTTGAACCAAAGCACATCCATCGGCGCGCCTATGTCAAGCGGCACGAAGCCTGCTTCCCGCCGCACCAATGAGTGGCGGCCGTCGGCGCCGACCGTCAGATCCGCGCGGACCGTCAATTGACCATCCTTGGTTTTCGCGGCGACGCCAACCACGCTTCCTTCCTCTTCGATCAGGCCATCCACTTCGGCGGACATTTCGAGCCGGAAGCAGGGGTAGCGCTTGGCTCTTTCGGCCAAAAAATCCAAAAAATCCCATTGCGGCATGAGAGCCACGAACTTTGCACGCACCGGCAGATGGGAGAAATCGACCATCGGAATCGTGACGTCGCCGAATTTGCCTTCGGCTAGCCGAACTTCCTGATGCGGCAGTTTTAGGAAATCTTCGAGAAGGCCTAGCTCGTGCATCGCTTCGAGGGTCGAGGGATGGATCGTGTCGCCGCGAAAATCACGCAGAAAATCCGCATGTTTCTCGAGAACGATCGTATCGACGCCGGCGCGGGCAAGGAGAAACCCGAGCATCATCCCGGCGGGTCCGCCACCCACAATGCAACAGCGGCAGGACAGTGTTTGCGGGGTCTCGTCCATCGGCACCTTCCAAAGAAGTCCATCGAAGCACAATAGGCCGGCGGCTCTTAACGATTTCCGCGGGTGGAGAACCGAAGCATTGCGCCAACAAAAATTGCAACGGGAATGTTCCCTCCGGGCGCCGCAGGCTGAAATACAGCACGGCGCTGGCGGAGCCGAAATGGAGCGAGAAGAAAATCAGGCCCATGAAGAGCCTTCCCGCAGCGATTCCTATTCTACAACAATTTTATAGCTTTCCCCGCGTTGCAACGGCTCGCCGGGCGCGAGCTCGTTGATGAGCAGGAAAGTGTCGGCCGCACGTTCCGGAACGGCCATCCGCGCGGCGAGCGTCGCGGCGGTTTCGCCGGCCTCGGCCACGGCGATTGCAAGGCGCAACGGGTGCACGGCTTTGATCTCGTCCGCCGAGACATGATGAAAGGAATCGATAGACGCCTGGAAGCGTCGCTTGGCCTCGTCCGTCAGCACGCGCGTCGCGAAAATCAGCCGGTACACGCGATCTTGTTCGAACCGGATCACCGCAAGACGGAATTTCCATTCGCCGGCGCTGGCGGTGGCGATGGCCGCCGGCATGGCGTTGACCTCGGCCGTTGCGATCGAACTGTCGATCAGGCCGTCGATCCAGCCGGTGGCCATATAGGCCGCAAGCGGCGTCGCCGATGGCACGTTGACGCGGTCGAGGCGCATGGCTTCGGCACCGCCGGCCTTGATGCCGAGAAGGGCCTGGGATGCATTTTCGAGAACAAACCCTTCGGGAGCGAGAAAGGCAAAACCGAGCCGCCCGTGCAAGAACTTGCGGCCGCGGATCGCCCCTTCGGCGGGATCGTCGCCAAAGGTGATGCCGTCGATTGCGGCGAGATAGGACGCCCGGCCGGTCGTGCCGATGCCCGGGGCGCCGATCTGGCG
>JBAUNU010000343.1:0-6475 GCA_049579405.1 Methylocella sp. | reverse complement strand
TCGCATAGATCGGATAGGGAAAGGTGGCCCCGGCGCCCGAGATATCGATCGCGCCGGCCGGAAGGCCGGCCGCCAAGCTTATGGCCCCGGCGGCAAGGAACGCTCGCAGGATCGTAAAGATCATTTCGTTGCCTCTCATTGCCTGGCATTTGTATCGACAGCCAGTTCGATGGGTCCGTTCGCAAACAAAGGGGCGCCCATGAGGCCATTATGAAACTTGCATGACATCTTGATGACAGCGCGGGTTTCCGGTTCAGCTTCCGTGCAAGGGAAGAACCACGCTGAAAGTCGCCCCCTCGCCCAGCTTCGATTCGATACCGAGCCGGCCGCAGTGGCGCGCGACGATATGTTTCACAATGGCAAGACCAAGCCCCGTGCCGCCCTTGGCCCGGCTCTGGCCGGCATCGACCCGGTAAAAACGTTCGGTCAACCGCGGCAGATGTTCCGGTGCGATGCCAGGACCATGGTCGCGGACGCTCAAGACACATTGATGCGGCTCGGCCGCAAGGGTAATTTCGACCTGCCGGCTGGTGCACTGGGGGGCGGAGGCGCCATATTTGATGGCGTTTTCGACGAGGTTTTCGGCCAACCGCAAGAGCTCGTCGCGGTCGCCCGCGACGAGCGCCTTGGCCGGAACGTCGAGCTTCAAGATGACGTCGTTGTCGGTCGCCATGGGCGCCAACGTATCGGCGATATGGCGGAGGATCGCCACAATATCCACCAGGGACCGCGGCCGCAGATGCAAATTTTGTTCGATCCGCGACAATGATAAAAGATCGTCGACGAGCCGCGCCATCCTTTGCGCCTGTTCGCGCATGATCGAAAGGAACCGCGCCCTCGCTTCCTTGTCCTCCCGCGCGGGCCCCTGGAGCGTCTCGACAAAGCCGAGCAGGGAGGCGAGCGGCGTCCGCAATTCGTGGCTGGCATTGGCGACAAAGTCGACGCGCATGCGTTCGACGCGGCGCGCCTCGCTCAAATCGCGCAATGTCAAGATCATCAAAGGCTCGAATTGCGGCCCCTCCATCGGAGCGGCATTCAGTTCGAAAAATCGTTCGACCGGAACCCGCTCGAGCCATGTCACCCGTTCCGGAGCGCCAGAGGCACGCACCCGCTTGACCGCGTCAAGGACATCCGGCGCCCGCAGACTGCGCGCCAACAGATCGTCAGGCCGCAGTGCCGGGAACAAGTTCCGCGCCGGCGCGTTGACCGCGACCACGCGATCCGCCGCGCCAATGACGATTACCGCCTCCGGCAAGGCGTCGATCAGACGGCCCATGATCAAGCGGTCGCGCCCCTGCAGCTCCTTTTCCATGAAGCCCTCGTTGAACTGACTTTATGCACAGGGTTGAGAGTTGAGATCAAGGGTCAAAGGAAATCATCCCGCGGGACATTCGGATCATGGAACCCATAAGATTGACATGCACGATCAACTCGTGACCGGCGACGTCCGATCGCTTTACGCGAAAGCTTGCCGGCGGTTGGGGATGTATCGGCCATGATCGAACGGGATGATAATTTTCCGCCCTTCGAGGACCTTCCCGCCGAGCTGGAGCATGCCCGGATGGTCCAGGCCGAAGTCCTTTCGCGGCAGCGGGAGGCCGCGGCATGAAGCTCGCACGCCTGCAGAATGCCTTCCAAGCCGGGTTCGTATCAGTCGCCGCGTGACACGACAATTTCGACAAGCACGGCGCCGGCGGTTACAAAACAAAGATCATCATTTCAGCCGCCACGTGTCCCGGTACCAACGGCGAAGAACCTCCAAGATGGTTTCTTCCTCGCTAGCGCGCATCGCCTCTCGCAAGCTGTTCCAGCGGTGAAAACCCTCGTGGGCACCGAGGAAAGCAAGGGCGAACAGGAAAGGCACGAGGTAATAGATGACCCGGAACAGCACTAGCGAAGCGAGCAGCGCGTCTTCCGAGGCGACCGGAACCGCTTTCAGCATCGCCGCTTCGAAAACACCAATTCCCCCTGGCGCATTGCTCGCAATCCCGAGAATGCAGGCGAAGACATAGGTCGCGGCGAAGGCTAAAAAATCCAGTTCGGCATGGCTCGGAAGCAAAACATAAAGAACCCCCGCTGCCGCGCACTGATCGATGACGCCAAGGGCGATTTGGCCGACCGACAAGCCAAGCCCCGGCAATTCCAACCGGAAGCCCTTGATGAGGACATGCCGGGGACGAATCGTCACCCAGACAAGATAGGCGAGGACCGCGCCCAGCACGGCAAGCCCTATCAGCGTGTTGATCAAAGGATAGAAATGATTGATCTTGCTGATCGCGCTGGCGTGTAACGCTAGCCCCGCGCCAAGCACGAAAACCATGCCGAACCAGAAAGTCACGCCGGCGATCACGGTGAGGCTTGCGACCTTGCTCGCCGGCAAGCCCGCTTGCGAATAGATCCAGTAGCGAACCGTGCCCGCGGTAATCAAAGGGAAGCCGAGCGTGAAGGAAATCGCATAGCTCGTGAACGAGGCTAGCGCCGTCGTCTTATAGCGAACGCGGGCGTTGAGTTGGCGCAGCGCGAGCCCGTCATAGCCTGTCAGGGCAAGGAAGGACACGACGGTCAAAAGCGCCGCCGTCGCGATCTGCTCGGCGCTGGTCGCCTCGATTGCCTGGCGCAAAGCACTCGGACTAACCGCCGAAATCGCGCGGCCAAGGACGTAGATCGAAAAAGCCGCGATCGCGAGGCTCAAAGAGATGGCGAGCATTTGCCAGATCGAGCCGCGGCGCAGCCGCGCGGCATGGTCCTCGCGGATTTGCGCGCTATCCTGGGTGGGGGTCGCTCCACTCAAGCCGTTCGCGGACTCTTGCTCCATATCATGACGCACGTATCTTTGATCCAAAGCCTCATCCCTGCGTTTTTCCGCGCGCCGAAGGCCGTATTTTTGCTTGCCCGCGGCGGCTCGTTAAGACCCGGGAAAGGTTATGCGGTGGGATCGCGACGCGAGCAAGACCACGCGCGAAGACCTCGCCCGGATTATTCGCGGCGGGTTCGCAGATCCAGCGTAAGCTTTTGATAAGACATAGGCTTTCATCGACTCACAGCCGCGTCAAATTTCCGGGAGCCGCGCACGTTGTGAGCCCGTGCCGCCTTTGCCGGTCCATCGCGCCTGGCCGCCAAGCCCTTGACTCCATTCGGCGCGGGACCCGCTGGCACCGGACTTCAACGTCCGGCAGGCCAGTCCACGCGCGCCACAAAACCCGGCGAGCCTTGCCTTGGCCGCCGTGGCGCACTACAAGGCTTTTGATGCGCCATCCCGCTAGTTGGGACGCCACGTTTCCGCGGGAGGCGCGGGCTGTTTGGCAAAACTGTTCGAAGGACCAAAGTCATGAGCTTGTCCGGCTCCAATGACCGGCCCGTGCCGGATGGTGGAAATCTGGTTTTGCCGGGCGCGGCCGATTCGCGCAAGGCCGCCGAGCGTCTTCGCCTCGCCCGAGCATTGCGGGCGAACCTCGGCCGCCGCAAGGCGCAAAAGAGAGACCGGAGCAAACAGACGGGGGACGCGGCCGAAAGCAAAACGGCTCAAGGCGAAGGCGCTCAAAACGAGGCCAGCACAAAACACGACTAGTTCGGACTTTTTGAAAACGGGGTGTTGTTCCTTGGATCGTATTCGGATCGTCGGCGGCCAGACGTTGAATGGCGTCATAAGGATTTCCGGCGCCAAGAACGCGGCGCTTCCGTTGATGATCGCGTCGCTGCTCACGAGCGAGACGCTGACCCTTGAAAATATCCCCAATCTCGCCGACGTTGGCATGCTCTTGCGCATTCTCGGTCACCATGGCGTCGATCATTCGGTCGATGGAAGGCGGGCGGGCGCGCCCGCGCACGCGAGCCGGGCGATTCACCTCAGCGCGCGCCAGATCGTCGATACGATGGCGCCCTACGAGTTTGTCTCCAAAATGCGGGCGAGTTTCTGGGTCATCGCGCCGCTTCTCGCGCGGATGGGGGAGGCCAAGGTTTCCCTCCCCGGCGGCTGCGCGATCGGCACCAGGCCGGTCGATCTTCTCATCATGGTTCTCGACAAGCTCGGCGCGCATGTCGAGATCGAGGCGGGATATGTCCATGCCAAGGCGCGCAAGGGACTAACCGGCGCCGAGATCCATTTTCCCAAGGCGACTGTCGGCGGCACCCATACCGCGCTCATGGCCGCTTCGCTCGCCAATGGCCATACGCTTCTGGTCAACGCGGCGCGCGAGCCGGAGACCATCGATCTTGCCGATTGCCTCAACAAGATGGGCGCGAGGATCAAGGGTGCCGGGCAATCCGTGGTCGAGATCGAGGGCGTTGGCAGCCTCTCGGGGGCGCGCCACGTCGTGTTGCCGGACCGCATCGAAGCCGGGACCTATGCGATGGCCGTCGCCATGGCCGGCGGCAATGTGGTGCTGGAAGGCGCGCGCCCAAGCCTTTTGGAGAGCGCGATCGCAGCAATCGAACGCTCCGGCGTGGAAATCTCGGCGAGCAACAACGGGCTCCGCGTGCGGCGCAACGGCGCCGGCATCGTGCCGGTCGACATCGCCACCGCGCCGTTCCCCGGCTTTCCAACGGATTTGCAGGCCCAGTTCATGGCCTTGATGACGAAGGCCAAGGGCTCGTCGAGGATCACCGAAACAATTTTTGAAAACCGGTTCATGCATGTCCAGGAATTGGTCCGGCTCGGCGCCCATATTAAGCTCGACGGCGATGCCGCCGTGGTCGAAGGGGTAGAGGAACTCCAAGGCGCGCCGGTGATGGCAACGGATCTTCGCGCGTCCATGTCGCTCGTCATCGCGGCGCTCGCGGCCGAAGGCGAAACAATGGTCAATCGCGTCTATCATCTCGACCGCGGCTTCGAACATATCGAGGAAAAGCTCGGCGGCTGTGGCGCGATGATCGAGCGGCTTTCCGGGCCCGGCTAATTACTTGGGGACCGCGAGATTCGGGACCCGGTTTAGCCCGGGGGGTCCTTCGGCGAATTCGCCGGCTTTGGGTTGGGCGACGGCACCTTTTCGAACACGGTCGGCACTAAAGTCTCGGATTCAATGAGGTCGAACCGGTTGGGATTCTCCGTCGTCAAAGCCGCCGAGTAGATCTTGCCATTCTTCAGCTTTACCCACAGCGTGCCGTAATAATCCACCGAGTAGGTGCCAGCCCCCGAAGTCCATGCTTGTGAGGCACTTGGTTGCGAAGGGCTCGTGGAGCTCACAAGCGTCTTGTCCGGACGAAACTCGATGCGCCAGGGCTTGCCGGGGGCTTGCCACTCCCCAACGATCGGGATGTCAACTAATTTGATCCTATCGCCGAGATGGCGGACTCCTAAGTAGACGAGCCCAGGGAAGGCGAAGACACTGAGGATGATGAGTATCCGGCCGAGGGGTACCCCTTTTTCTGGCGGTGCCGTTGGTGAACCCATCGCAACCTCCAACAAGCTGGGCTGGTGAAACCTCAGGATATATAGATGACCGGCAAGCATGGCTCAAGGGGACGATTGGACAGGGCATCTGTTTGAAGCCAAGCGATCTGGTGCCCCCATAAAGTTTCGGGAATTGTGCACTTGACAAGCGCCCTGGTTGGCCTCTTCGTAGCAACATGAGAATGTTGCTTTTTATGTTGCCGTTTGTCCTTTTGACCGCCTGCGAACGGGACGATCCCATGAAGCGCTGCCAACGGGAATTTGGCACGCAAGGCCAACGTGTCGTTGATGACTGCGTACGCTGGTCTGTCGCCCCGCCGGCAGGTCAACCTGAAAAAGGTCAACCTAGGGATTGATGGCCGCTCGCAGGAACAAGACGAAGCTTTCCGCCCGGGGATGGCGTGCCCTTCCGTGGTTTCGGGCGTAACCCCGCGCGCTGGGAAACGCGGCATGTTCCCTGACGCATTCCAAAGCCGCGCGGCGGGCCTCGTTGCATCCTGCCGCACCAGGGGGCTTACCGTGGCAACCGCCGAGTCATGTACGGGGGGCCTCTTGGCGGCCTTGATTACCGCCATACCTGGGTCGTCTGACGTTTTCGAGCGCGGGTTCGTTACCTACTCCGATGCCGCAAAAATCGAGTGTCTCGGGGTCTCGCCGCGGATTTTGGCAGATTTTGGCGCGGTCAGCGCGGAGGCCGCACGGGCCATGGCGGCAGGTGCCCTCGCTCATTCCTCCGCGGACATGACACTTTCGATCACTGGCATCGCGGGGCCCGGCGGGGGTTCGCCTGGAAAGCCGGTCGGCCTCGTGCATTTTGGCCTCGCACGTAGAGGCGGCGCCATCGCCGGCGTCGAAAAGCGTTTGGGGGACCTTGGCCGCGACGCCGTGCGTTCCGCCGCGATCGCCGTGGCGATCGAGCTGCTCCTCGAAGCGGCCGGTTGAGGCGCGTGAGGATTTTCGATTGTCCTCCAACGTCAGGGGGCCTTGCCATAGACAATATCGGCGCGCTCTTCGAAAGCCGTGGCGAATTTTCGAAACGCCGCGTCGAACATTCCGCCCATGATGAGACCCAGCGCGCGGCTCTTG